>CABTZA010000067.1 GCA_902489225.1 uncultured Collinsella sp. | reverse complement strand
GGCGATTGGAAATCTGATTTTATCTGTGAGAGAGGTTTTGCATATGTGCGTGAATGCGCGCAACAACAAAAAGCCCCGGAAAGCGGATGAATCGCTTTCCGGGGCTGCGCATGACGCGCGATTGCGGCATCGGCTAAGTTTGCCTACATCCAAATGTGGACGGAATAAACATGTTACTCGGCGTGCGCGTAATCAACCTTGGCGCGGCGAGCGGTAGCCTTCTCCCAATCGCTGGTGCCCTCAAAGACATCCTGCTTGTAGGGATTGCGACCGAGCTTCTTGGCGCGGTAGGCGATGTAGATGATCGCGGCGACGTTGGCGATCAGCGCGGCGATCGAGACCGCGGTGGCGGCGCCGGGGTCGAGCGTGGAGTGGGTCACAAAGATGGACTCCTCCTGGAAGTACGGGAACACCTGGGCAAACATACACCAAATAGCAAGCGTAAAGGCGCGGTTCTGAATCCAGCCACCCTTGTTCCAGATAAAGGCGGCGACGGTGGGCGCCAGCAGCAGCGCAAAGCCGCAGAACCAGGAGTGGGTGGGCAGGCAGTTGTAGGTGTAGCAGAAGTTCCAGATATCGTAGGCGATAATGTAGACCCAGGTCATATCGGGCCACAGCATGTCGGTCTGATCCTCGGAGGCGTAGACGCTCCACCAACCGGTCATGCAGAAGATGTTGATGATACCGGCGATGCCGTTGAACACGTTGTTCCAGCCGGCCAGCTGCGTGGCGCCCTCGGAGGTGACCCAAGTGGACTGGCCCAGGACAAAGAAGTGGTAGGCGCTCTCAAAGTCGGACACGACGGCGATCATGATGTTGATGGCGACGATCACAAACGGCCACGCACGGAACCAATGCGCCTTGCCGATCTTTCCCCACTGGTACTTAATGGCAATGAAGCCCCAGCAACCGGCCAGCGCAGCGTATACCTTGGCGTAGTGGAACCAGCTGTTCTGGTACACATGGGTGGGGTTGGTGAGCGCCCACTCGGCACCCTGCGAAACGCCCACGGCGATGGCGACGCAGTAGATGGTCATGGCCAGCGGAGCCACGCCAAAGATGATTGCCGCGCCCAGCTTAGTGCGGCGGCCGACCTCGTTGAGCACGATGAGGCCAATAAAGACCATGGCCCAGCCGGCCCAGTGGATAAGGGTATCGCTACCCCAAACATCGAACAGCATGCTGCTCTCCTTTCACACGCCCGCGGCCCCTCTTCTGATTGCGGACAGTTTGGCCAAATGTCGTCAGTTCTGGGGCTTGCGCTCCGGATACTTGGCGGTATAGCCCTCGATGTGGAGTGTCGAGGCGATGATTTCCTTGACCGTCTCGTCGGGCACATCGGGGTGCGTGCGGATATACATCAAAAGACCCATGATGAGGGTGTAGAACGTTTCGTAGACATGGTCGATGCGCAGCTCGTGATGGGCGACAAAATCAACCACGGTGGTGTCGCAGATGTACTGAGCCACGCGCTGAACCACGTTGTGCAGAAAGCCGCCGTAGAGCGCGCCGCTGCTCGAGGTCAGGGTACTCGGCAGCTCGTGGCCGCTGGCGACCAGGCGCTTAAAGAGCGGGGCGACGGTGTCGAGCGCGCCCTCAATATCACCGACGATGCGGTTGGCATTCCACTGCTCGAGCTCGGAGATAAAACCGTCAATTGCCTCGTCCATGACGGCGGTGACGGCGGCGTCCATGTCGGCGAAGTAGTGGTAGAACAGCGAGCGCGTGCAGCCGGCTCGCTTGGTCACGGCCGATACCGATAGGTGGGACACGCCCAGCTCGGAGCTTACGGTGCGCACGGCGGTGAGGATCTCGCGACGGCGTTCGTCGCCCGTCAAGCGCTTTGCCGCGCTGTCGGATGCGGGGACGGCATTGACCGCAGAGGTATCTGCTGTGTTGTTGCCCATGCGTTTGCCGCCTTTCATCCGTTTGAGCCTGACCGTTCGCCTAACAGTCTTGAATATTGTTGACGGTTCGTCAATACTGTTTTTGACACAATGTCAACTAATGGCGGGTGAACGGCATGGGGGCATGCCCGGCCTGCAAAAAAGAGGGGCGCCGCGGTCCCGCCGGGCTGTGGCAAGAGAAGGGACAACCATGATTCTCAACGGACCGGGGATTAGCTACACCGAGCCCGACATCGGTTCGGAGTTCGTGCCGCCGCTGCCGGAGCATCCGCGCGAGGCCATCGTCAAGCTGTGCGAGCACTGCACCAACCGTCTGCTGCATCGCGATGAGCTGCTGGGCTACGAGTACTGGTCGTTTGCCGAGGCCGCGACTGACGAGCAGGCCGAAGTGCTCTGCAAGATGAAGATGCGCCGTCCCTATACGCTGCCCGAGATGGTCAAGCTCACCGGCATGCCCGAAGCCGATATCGAGAAGATGCTCGACGATATGAGCTACACGGGCCTGCTCGAGTACAACTGGGAAAACCCCGAGCGCGCCAAGCAGTGGGTGCTGCCCATGCTGGTGCCGGGTTCCGCTGAGTTTCTCAACATGCGCGTGAGCCAGCTCGAGGAGCACCCGGTCTATGCCAAGTTCTTTGAGCAGGCGTCCAAGGGACCGCTGTCCAAGGCCACGCCGATGGTGCCGCCCGGTGGTGCCGGCATCGGCATGCATGTCATTCCGGTCGAGAAGGCTATCGATGCCGCGAGCACGTCGGTGCCGATCGAGCATATCGAGCATTGGCTCGACAAATACGATGGCAAATATGCCGCTAGCACCTGCAGCTGCCGCGCGAGCCGTCGCGTGATGGGTGAGGGCTGCGCCGACGACCCGGCCGATTGGTGCATCGCCGTGGGCGATATGGCCGACTACGTGGTCGAGACCGACCGCGGCCATTACGTGACGCGCGACGAGGTTTACGACATCCTGCGCCAGGCCGAGGACAACGGCTTTGTGCACCAGATCACCAACATCGACGGCGAGAACAAGATCTTCGCCATCTGCAACTGCAACGTCAACGTGTGCTATGCCCTGCGCACCTCGCAGCTGTTCAACACGCCCAACCTGTCGCGCTCGGCCTATGTCGCCAAGGTCGAGAAGGACAAGTGCGTGGCCTGCGGTCGCTGCGTTGAGGTGTGCCCGGCCGGTGCCGCCAAGCTGGGCCAGAAGCTCTGCAGCAAAAAGGCCGGCGGACAGGTGCCCGAGTATCCGCGCCAGGAGCTGCCCGATGCCACCAAGTGGGACCACACCAAGTGGTCGCCCAACTACCGCAACGATAACCGTATCGAGACGCACGAGTCCGGCACCGCGCCCTGCAAGACGGCTTGCCCCGCGCACGTTGCCGTTCAGGGCTATTTGAAGCTCGCGGCTCAGGGTCGCTATGACGAGGCCCTAGCACTCATTAAGCGCGAGAACCCTCTGCCCGCTATCTGCGGCCGTGTGTGCAATCGCCGCTGCGAGGATGCCTGCACCCGCGGCCGTGTGGACGCCGCCGTGGCCATCGACGAGGTCAAGAAGTTCATCGCCCAGCGCGATCTGGATGCCGCGACCCGCTATGCCCCGCCCGTGGTGACGCCGACGCGCGCTGGCGGCTTCGACCAGAAGATCGCCATTATCGGTGCCGGTCCGGCCGGCCTGTCCTGCGCTTTCTACCTGGCCGAGAAGGGCTACAAGCCCGTCGTGTTCGAGAAGAACGAGCGCCCGGGCGGCATGCTCACCTATGGCATTCCCAGCTTTAAGCTGGAGAAGGACGTTATCGAGGCCGAGGTCGAAGTTATTCGCCTGATGGGTGCCGAGTTCCGCTATGGCGTGGAGGTCGGTCGCGATGTGACGCTCGACGAGCTGCGCGCGCAGGGCTTTAAGGCCTTCTACGTTGCCATTGGCTGCCAGGGCGGCCGCCTTGCGGGCATTCCGGGCGAGGGTGCCGAGGACGTGACCGTGGCCGTCGACTTCCTTCGCGAGGTTAACAGCGGCAAGATCGATTCCCTGTCCGGCCGCACCATTGTGGTGGGCGGCGGCAACGTGGCTATCGATGTCGCGCGCAACGCCTGCCGTCTGGGTTCCGAGCACGTTGAGATGTTCTGCCTGGAGAGCGATGCCCAGATGCCTGCCAGCGAGGAGGAGCGTCGCGAGGCCATTGAGGATGGCGCGCACATCAGCTGCGGATGGGGCCCCAAGGAGATTCACCTGGACGAGGCCGGTCGCGTGTGCGGCATCACCTTCAAGCGCTGCACGCGTGTCTTTGACGACGAGGGCCGTTTTGCGCCCGAGTACGACGAGAACGATCTGCGCCGTGTCGATGCCGACCGTGTCGTCATGTCGATTGGCCAGTCCATTGTGTGGGGCGACCTGCTGGCTGGCTCCAAGGTGGAGCTCGGCCGCGGCCAGGGCGCCCTGGCCGATCCCCAGACTTACCAGACCGCCGAACCCGACATCTTTGTGGGCGGCGACGTCTACACCGGCCCCAGCTTTGCCATCGATGCCATTGCCGCCGGCCACGAGGCTGCCGTGTCCATCCATCGCTTTGTGCAGCCGGGCTCCACGCTCACCATCGGCCGCAACCAGCGCCGCTACACCGCGCTCGACCGCGACGATGTCGTGATCGAGAGCTACGACAACGCGAGCCGCGAGGTTGCGCATGTGGACCGCGAACGCGAGAAGGCTGCGCCGTTTAGCGAGTATGTTGAGACCTTTACCGAGGAGCAGGTGCGCGCCGAGACCGCCCGCTGCCTGGGCTGCGGCGCCTCGATCGTCGACCCCAACAAGTGCATCGGCTGCGGCCTGTGCACCACCAAGTGCGCGTTCGACGCCATCCATCTGGATCGCGACCGCCCCGAGTGCTCCACGATGGTCAAATACGAGCAAAAGCTTCCAAGCCTGGGCAAGTACGCGCTCAAGCGCGCCATCAAGATTAAATTCGGGAAGAAGTAAGAAACGCAACAAGCAGGAGAACGGCGCAGAGAGCGGTTGGACAGCGAGCGAGTCCCAGGCGTGGCGAGGTGCCTTGAAAGAGGAGGGCATAGGGCTTTTGCCCATGCCCGACGATTGAAAGGCAGATCGCCCGTCTGGGGCTCGCGCAGCGTCAAGCCGACCGCCGTTCGGTAGAACGGCGGAAGGAATTAAAAGTGCACGAGCTCGGAATCGTCTATCACATCATTCGCGATGTTGAGAATGTGGCGCGCGCTCATGGCGTGCGTCGCGTTTCGAGCGTCACGCTGCTGCTGGGCGAGGTCTCGGGCGTCGTCCCCGATCTACTACTCGACGCTTGGCGCTGGGCGGCGGATAAAAAGCCTATCACGCAGGGCGCGGAGCTTATCGTGGAGCCTGTCGAGGCCGTGACGCATTGCGAGGCGTGCGGCCGCGACTACGCGACGGTCGAGCACGGCAAGACTTGCCCCCATTGCGGCAGCGGCGAGACATACCTGCTGCAGGGCCAGGAGGTCATGATCAAACAGATCGAGACCCCCGACGAGGACCCGGCAGACGCTGTCCCCGACGGCCCTTCCGACGTCCCCGACGCCGTCGACGCCGCCAACCCCCTCCACATCGCCTAGGATTCCCTATAAGTTGCGGTGAAATAGTTCCTAAATTCAGCCTTCTGGCTCTTAAACAAGAACTATTCCACCGCAACTATTTTGAGTGGTTTTGTTGAGCATAAGTCGTGCAAATAGTCAAGCCATGTCTGTTTAAACAAAATAGTGACAGTACGAGCACATTCGCATTTGCTTAATATCGATATTAATGAACAGCTTGCTTGTATCTATAAAATACATAGCTTGATGAGCGACGCTTTATCAGGTAATGAGTCGAAAAACAGTAATGTAATCAATTTGTAACAAACTTAGACGTTTAAACAAATAATCCAACCTTTTGCGAATTTAGCTATAATTCCACAATCCAAACAGGTATACTCCTTTCATGTCGTGTAGGAAATACGTAGACAAAAAGGAGGTTATGTGATGGTAAGTATTGTTCTTGCTAGCCACGGGGACTTGGCAGCTGGAATCAAGCAGACGGGCTCGATGGTCTTTGGCGATCAGCCGTCTGTTGCCGTGGTCTCGCTCGAGCCGAGCATGGGCCCCGACGACTTCCGTGCCAAGGTCGAGGAAGCAATCGCTTCCTTCGAGGACCAGGAGCAGGTGCTCTTCCTCGTTGATCTGTGGGGCGGCACGCCGTTCAACCAGATCAGCGGGCTCATCGAGGGCCATGATTCCTGGGCTATCGTCACCGGTGTCAACCTGCCTATGCTCATCGAGGCATATTCGCAGCGCTTTGACGCAAAGAACACTGCACATGCGATCGCAAAACATCTCGTGACTGAGGCTAAGGCTGGCGTGCGCGTCAAGCCCGAGTCTCTGGAGCCCGAGGAGAAGAAGCCGGCTGCGGCCGCCGCTGCTCCTGCAGGCGCCATCCCTCCGGGAACGGTCATCGGCGATGGGCACATCAAGATCGCCCACGTCCGTATCGACACCCGTCTGCTTCATGGCCAGGTGGCCACCACGTGGACCAAGCAGATCAACCCCAACCGCATCATCGTGGTTTCCGACGGCGTTGCTCACGACGAGCTCCGCAAGACCATGATCGAGCAGGCTGCCCCTCCGGGAGTCCATGCCAACGTCGTGCCCATCAAGAAGATGGCCGAGGTCGTCAAGGACACGCGCTTTGGTGACACCAAGGCCATGCTGCTCTTTGAGAACCCGCAGGATCTGCTCAAGGCCATCGAGGCCGGCGTCGACATCAAGGAAGTCAACATCGGTTCCATGGCTCACTCCAAGGGCAAGGTCGTCGTCACCAACGCCGTCGCTATGGGCGATGACGACGTCAAGACTCTCGAGGCCCTCAAGGCCAAGGGCGTCAAGTTCGAGGTCCGCAAGGTTCCTTCGGATTCCTCCGAGGATCTCGACGCCATGTTGAAGAAAGCTAAGGCCGAACTGGCCGCTCAAGCATAGTAAAGGAGGGTCCGATACATGTCTGCAATCACTATTCTGCTTGTTGCGATTGTCGCGTTGCTTGCCGGTATGGAAGGCATTCTGGATGAGTTCCAGTTCCATCAGCCGCTCGTGGCATGCACGCTTATCGGTCTCGTAACCGGTCACCTTCAGGAGGGCATCCTCCTGGGCGGTTCGCTCCAGATGATGGCCCTTGGCTGGGCTAACGTCGGCGCCGCTGTCGCGCCTGACGCCGCTCTGGCCTCGGTCGCTTCTTCGATCATCATGGTGCTCGCCCTCAACGGTGGCGCCACCGATTCGGCCAAGGCCGTTACCACCGCTATCGCCGTCGCCGTCCCGCTGTCGGTCGCTGGTCTGTTCCTGACCATGATCTGCCGTACCATTGCTACCGCTATCGCTCACGCCATGGACGGTTGCGCCGAGAAGGGCGACTTCTCCGGCATCGAGCGCTGGCAGTATGCTGCCATCCTCATGCAGGGCCTTCGTATCGCCATCCCGGCAGTGCTTCTGTGCGTCATCCCGGCCGAGGCCGTTACCAACGCGCTTAACGCTATGCCCGACTGGCTGTCCGGCGGCATGGCTGTCGGCGGCGGCATGGTCGCTTCCGTCGGTTACGCCATGGTCATCAACATGATGGCCACCAAGGAGACCTGGCCGTTCTTCGTCCTCGGCTTTGTCCTTGCTGCCATCCCTCAGCTCACGCTGATCGCCCTTGGTCTCATCGGCATCTCCCTTGCCCTCATCTACCTTGGCCTTAAGGATCTGGCCAAGCAGGGTGGCGGCATGGGCGGTGGCTCCGGCGACCCGCTCGGCGACATTCTGAACGATTACGAGTAGGAGGGGAGTGATACATATGGCAGAGAACAAGATTCAGCTCACCAAGGCTGACCGCAAGAAGGTTTGCTTCCGTCATCAGTTCCTTCAGGGCTCGTGGAACTACGAGCGTATGCAGAACGGCGGCTGGTGCTTCGCAATGATCCCTGCGATCAAGAAGCTCTACACCAGCAAGGATGACCAGATTGCCGCTCTTAAGCGCCACCTGGAGTTCTATAACACCCACCCCTATGTTTCCGCCCCCGTCATTGGCGTTACCCTCGCCCTCGAGGAGGAGCGCGCCAACGGTGCTCCGATCGATGACGTCGCCATCCAGGGCGTCAAGGTCGGTATGATGGGCCCGCTCGCCGGCGTCGGTGACCCCGTCTTCTGGTTCACCCTTCGCCCGATTCTGGGCGCTCTGGGCGCTTCCCTGGCCATGTCCGGCAGCATCGTCGGTCCGCTGCTGTTCTTCTTCGCGTGGAACATCATCCGTTACGCTTTCCTGTGGTACACGCAGGAGTTTGGCTACAAGGTCGGCTCCTCCATCGCCAAGGACCTCTCCGGTGGTCTGATGGGCAAGGTCACCGAGGGCGCTTCCATCCTGGGTATGTTCATCATCGGCGCCCTGGTCGAGCGCTGGGTGTCCATTTCCTTCACTCCGATCGTCTCCACGGTCAAGCAGTCTGCTGGCGCCTTTATCGACTGGGCTAGCCTGCCCTCCGGTTCCGAGGGTATCAAGGAAGCGCTGACGATGTACAACTCCGTCGGTGCTACCGCCCTTGATCAGATGAAGGTCACCACGCTTCAGGCCAACCTCGATCAGCTCATCCCCGGCCTTGCCGCCGTGTGCCTGACCCTGCTGGTCTGCAAGCTCCTCAAGAAGAAGGTCAGCCCGATCGTCATCATCCTGGCTCTCTTCGCCGTCGGCATCATCGGTCGCTTCTGCGGCTTCATGTAAGCACGTTTCGGCTTAAGACCGAGAATTGCTAGGCAAGGGCTTTTGAGCCATTGAAACGGACCGCACCCGGTGGGTACACTGGATGCGGTCCGATTGTTTTTTTGGAGGGCGAGGCGCGCATGGCGCAATCTCAGAACAGCACGGTCGATCTGGCAACGCCGGCAACCTGCCTGATGGGGCTTACCAGCCACGGTAACGTGATGGTGGGCAATAAGGCGTTTGAGTACTATAACGAGCGTAATCCCGAGGATTATATTCAAATCCCGTGGGACGAGGTCGACTATATTGCCGCCGAGGTTTTACGCGGCACCAAGAAGATTACGCGTTTTGCCATCTTCACCAAGGACAACGGTCACTTTACGTTTTCGACGCGCGACGACAAAGAGACGCTTCGTGCGGTCCGCAAGTACGTCGACGAGGACAAGCTCGTGCGCTCGCCCGACTTTATCGATGTGACGGCCAAGGGCGCCAAGAGCATTCCCGGTGTCATCAAGAACCTCTTTCACAAAGGCAACTAGCTCCTCATAAGTTGCGGTGGAATAGTTCCTAAATGCGGCTTTAGATGCTTTAGGCAGGAACTATTCCACCGCAACTTCGAAGTCTGGTCATACGACGTATTGCGATGCAGTAAATC
>CABTZA010000066.1 GCA_902489225.1 uncultured Collinsella sp. | reverse complement strand
TCGGCGAGGGCAATCGTGGCGCGCGGTGCGGCGTCGGCGGGCAGTTCGTCGCTTGCGATTTCGAGCACCAGGTCAACGTCGGTTGGGACCTCGGAGTCACAGAGCATCATGCCGCTGTTGTCGGTCGTTGCCGTGGCGATATTCCACATGCGCGACGCAACGCTGCGTGCGATGGGGTCCTCGCCGATAACGGCAATCTGGAAGCGCTCGAGCACGTTGGCGGCGCGAGCAAAACCGATGCGGGACTCGGCTTCGGTGACCGAGGGCTTGCCCTCCCACACATGGTGCAGGCGGTTGATGTAGGCGTAGGTGTCCTGGAAGGCCATGCCGTCGGCAAACAGGCCGACATTTTCCTGGAACTGCTGCAGGGCGGCCTCGGTATGCGGACCAAAGTAGCCGTCGTCTTCGCCACAGGCAAAGCCCAAAACGTTGAGAGCGCGCTGCAGGGCCTGCACATCGGCGCCATGGAAATTGGGCATGCGCAGATAGAGGGTGCGGTCGCCCAGTTTATACGAGGCGTCGACCAGAGCGCTCCAGCAGGGGATATCGACGGCACAGCCAGCGGCAAGGCCGCTATCGAGCCTAAAGGTGCCAACAGCCTGTTCGGTGGTGGTGCCAAAGCGCTTGTCGGCAACCTCGGTGTCATCGATTGTATAGCCGAGCTGCAGAAGGCGGGACTGGACGTCCTCGACGGCTGCTCCCTGCATGCCCGTTGTAATAGGTTCCATGAACGAACCCCTTTCGGCGTACCATTCGTACTATTTGAGCGTGTGTCGGATAGACAACGCAAAGGGATGCATAAACATGCACTCAACAGTGTAGCAAGTTGTACCCAAATACGCTGCTGACAGGTTTTATAACCCCCGCTAGTTAAGGCGCTCCACAAAGAAATCTGCCATGGAGAGGAACAGCTCGCGTGCATGCGGGTCGAGCGAAACGTCCTCGATGGCGGCCTTAGCTTTGGCGGTCAGGTCCAGTGCGTAGGCGTGGGCGTAATCGATAGAGCCAGTCTCCTGGAAGATTTCCACGGCGCGCGCGAGCTGCGCGGGGTCCTCGGTGCCCGAGGAGAGGATCGCTTCAATCTCGTCGTGATAGCGCTCATCGGAGAGGGCGTGTACGGCGACAAGCGTGCGCTTGCCCTCGGTGATGTCGGTGCGGAAGTCCTTGTTGGCGGCCTCCTTGGTACCGATCAAGTTGAGCAGATCATCTTGAATCTGGAAGGCAAGGCCCGTGTGCAGGCCAAAGGCGCGCAGCGCCTCAATTTGCTCCTCGCTGCCTCCGCCGATGATGGCTCCGGTGGCAAGCGGCGTGGCTCCGCTGTAGTACGCGGTCTTGTGCGTCGCCATGTCCAGGTAATCGTCGACCGAGATGTCGAAGCGCCCGTCGCGTACCCAACCCAGGTCGAGCGCCTGGCCCTCGATGGTACGAACGATCATCTCGGTGAGCTCGTGGAGCACGCGGAGTTTTACGTTGGGCTCCAGCGTGGGGTCGTCGAGAACCGTCTTGGTGACCATGGTAAGTGCCAGGTCGCCGCAGTTGATAGCAAGCCCCGTGCCCTCGGTGAGGTGCATGCAGGGCTTACCGCGGCGCAGCTGCCCGTTATCGGCGATGTCGTCGTGGATGAGCGCACCCGACTGGAAATGCTCGATGGCCGCCGCGGCGCTGCGGGCGCTCTCAAAGCTGCCGCCCACTGCGGTGGCGGCGAGCATGCAGATGAGCGGGCGGTGGCGCTTGCCGGCATTGGCGGTAAATGCCGAGAGCGGGGTATACAGGTAGCGCTCGATATCGGCAGAGGTCGCCTGTCCGTCAAAGAACGTGGCCAGATAGTCGTTGATCTGGTCAAGGTGCTGGGCTAAAAAGCTGGTAAACGGACTGGACACGGGTTCTCGCATTCTTTCTTAGGTTGCATCGTTGCGGTGTGCAGATACCATATTGCCACATTGGAGTTGCCGGCGCGTCTGTTTTGGCGATTTGGGGAAACGGGACGTGTGCGCGTGCCGGCTGCTTATATAAGCCTAAAGTGCTCGAGCGCCTTGACGACGCCATCTTTGTCGACCGAGTCGGTGATGTAGTCGGCGCGCTTTTTGAGATAGTCCGGCGCATTGCCCATGGCGATACCGACATCGACGGCGTTCATCAGCGAGACGTCATTGCTGGCGTCGCCGATGCCGTATACGGTTCCGTGGTGGGGATCGAGGGCGTCGAGTACAGACTGGATGCCCCCGCGCTTCGTGCATTCGCGGGGCGAGATTTCGGTTACCTCGAGTTCGAGCTCGTTAAAGCACAGCAGCGGCTCAAGTGCCTTATCTTGAGCGATGTGGTTGGCGAGCGATGTAGACATCAAGATCTTGTAGACACTGTAATGTTGCAGCTGCGTGACTGCGTCGCCCAGGGTGCGCGCGTATCCGGGGGCATCGGGGGCATCGGCACTCATGCGCACGACGCCGTTGAGGCCCTCAAAGCGGATGACCTCGCCCGACTGCTCAAGATAGGGGGCAAGGCGCTGCAGCATGCCGGGCGTCATCGACAGATCGCGAATTGCGCGTCCGTTGATCTCGGCGTAACCGCCCGCAAGACAGACGATGCCGGTCCAGGGCAGCTCAAGAAGTTTGGGGTGGATGCAGCTGAGGGTGCGCCCCGTGCAGATAAAGGCCATGTTGCCGTTGGCGACAAACTCGCGGATTGCCTGCGAAACCGCCTCGTTGGGATAGGGGGAGAGGTCCCGCTCGTCTTCGGGAAGGTCTTGGGCGAGCCTGGGGTCTTGCCAGGCGAGCGTTCCGTCGATATCGAAGAAGCAGATATCGCCGCGCTTATGGGCTGCGCTGGCGGCAGGGGAGGCCGAGGTGGTGGGCACAAATTCCGGCTCGAGGCCCATGATCTGGTCAAAATGCTCTTTAACGCGGGGAACGGAGATGCCGATGACCACCTGGGCGGTCTTGCCGGTAATGATGAGGCCCTTGGCGCCCACCGCGACAAACGACGCGTTATCTGCAACGATGGAAGGGTCTGCGACCTCGACGCGCAGGCGCGTGGCGCAGTTGGTTGCGCCCACGATATTGCCAACGCCACCTAAAAGCTGAATTACCCGCTCAGCGAGGACGTGATCTTGATCGGATCGACTATCGACCTCGTCATTGGGGGATTGCTCTTTGGCAAAGTCGCTCCCCGTTAAACAATCGATTGCCGCGCGATTGGCAACATGATCCTCGCGGCCCGGTGTCTTAAGGTCATAGACCAAGATGAGTGCTCGAAAACTAACAAAAAAGATGAGGCTAAAGGCAAGGCCGATACCGAGCGCCAAAAGATAGGCACCGGCATGCGTGCGCATGAGCGGAATAAAGTTGAAGGCTGCCATCTCCATGAGGCCGCCCGAGAAGATGCCGACGATGCCAAAGAGATTCATGGTTGTGGCAAGGCAAGACGATAAGACGGCGTAGAGCAAAAAGAGCCCGGGGTGGGTGAACATAAAGAGAAACTCGAGTGGCTCGGTAACGCCGCAAACCACCGAGGCGACGATGGCGGGCAAAAGGATGACCTTAAGGCCGGCGCGGCGCTCTGGTTTTGCGGTGGAGTAGAACGCGGCTGCGATGGCGGGAAGGCCAAAGAGCTTGACCCAGCCGGTGGCGGTAAAACCGGCCCACGGCGCAAGTTCATTAAGGGGGCGCGTGCTATGGGAGAGGATGGGGAGCAAGCTGCTCCACGTGGCGTAGATGCCGTCGTTAATGACCAGGTTGTCGTAGTAGATCGGCATGTAGAGCAGGTGGTGCAGCCCCATGGGCTCGAGCGCTCGCTCCAAAAGCACAAAGATGCCCACGCCAAAGGGGCCGACGCTCGTAAGTGCATGGCGCAGCGTTTCGGTCATTGCGTATACGGAGGGCACGATGGCGGCCGAGATAGCGGCAAGGGCAAACACGGCAAAAAAGCTGATGAGGTAGACCAGCGAGGAGCTCGAGAAGGTGCCGAGCCAATCGGGAACCTTGGCATCGTAGAAGCGGTCATGGATGGCGACGACGGTTGCCGATACCGCCAGCGGGCCGATAATGCCGGTGTCGAGCGTCTTGATGCCGTCGATGATGGTGATGCCGCTAGCGGAGGTCAAAGACGACGGGTACTTAAGTCCAAGATTGTCTCCGCTCAGCTTAATGATCTCGCTCAAAAAGAAGCAGTAGGCAAAATAGGCGACGAGAGCCTCGAGGCAGCAACGAGCCGGTTGTTTTTGGGCAAGACCGATGGGCAGCGCTACGGCAAAAAGGAGCGGGAGGCGTTTAAAGACCGTCCACGAGCCGCGCTGGATGATGGTCCAAAAAGCGTACCAAGGGGTTCCGTATACGGCGAGATCGCCGACGATGTCCGCAGTCGTTGCGAGAGCGGAGACGCCGACCATGAGGCCTGATATAGAAAACAGCATGGCGGGCGCGAACATTGCCCCGCCAAAGCGTTGGATTTTTTGCAGCATGTTCTGCCTTCCGAATATCGAGGCGCGTTGCGCGTGGGGAAACGTTTAAACAATGGATTCATTGTAGAGGACCAGACGAGTGTCGTACCGGCAGTTTTGAGCGAAACCGATTTGGGCATGACAGAAACCGTCAACGGCTAAATCCTGTCGCTTCACCGATATTCGGTTTAAACAACTTTAAGAAATGCTATCGTGCCTAGCCGGAAATGAATAATGTAGAGGTGAAACAATGCCAAAAGCGATATACGAAGGAATCTACCGAGAAATACGCTCGCGCATCATTAATGGGACCTATGCGTTTCAGGAGATGCTGCCAACCGAAGCCGAGCTGACCGCGGAATTTGGCTGCACGCGCAATACCGTCCGCCGCGCTTTGAGCATGCTGGCCGACGGGATGTTTGTGCAGCCCATACACGGCAAGGGCGTGCGCGTTATTTGGCTTAAGGGCGAAACCGACATGTTGGGCGCACTCGAAGAGGTTGAGTCGTTTGGCGAGTTTGCAAAGCGCAACAATGCCGTTGCATCGACGGACGTTAAGTCTTTCGAACATCTGGTTTGCACCGAGCAACTCTCTCGTCACCTGGGCTTTAAGGTGGGCGAGGAGTTGATTCGCGTAGTGCGTGTCCGAAGCCTCAACGGCAACGCGCGCCAAGTGGACCATGGCTATTTTTTGGCGTCGATCGCCAAGGGCCTGACTCCCGAGATCGCGGCAGATTCTATTTACGGCTATCTGGAGCACAAGCGCGGTGTCAAAGTGATGGCGAGCCGTCGTACGGTGAGTGTCGAGCTCGCCAACGATGAGGACTGCAGCTATCTTGACCTCGGCAAATACAACTGCGTTGCCGTCATGGAGAGTCAGTCGTACACCTCGGATGGCATCTTGTTTGAGGTGACGCACACTCGCACACACCCCGAGATCTTCCATTACCGCGTCAATTCCAAGCGATAGCCGGCTAGCTCGCAGCCTGACGAGACTCATGGCCTCAAAGAGAAAACGCCCGGTCAAACCGACGGTACATCGGCTTGACCGGGCGTTTTCTCTGCATTAGATAACAAATAATTGTTTATACAAAACTTGTCAAGTATCAAGTTGAAATTACCGTTCACCGAAGTTTTTCTACCGCTCTAGTAATACTTGTTCAAACAACTAGCCAAATAGCGTATCGTTCAAATCAGCAAAAGGGGCAAAGTCCCCGAGCCAATCTCCGAAGGCGGCGGCAAAGGGTGCCGCCACGGTGTGAAAGGGTGGATTGTAATGAAGAACGAAATGAGCAGAAGGCAGTTCCTGGGCTTTGCTGGTTCCGCGGCTGCAGTTCTTGGTCTGGGCCTCGTGGGTTGCGGTGGTTCTGCCGGCTCCGGCTCCTCTGCTTCTGGTGACGCTGCCGAGGTCTACTTCCTCCAATTCAAGCCCGAGGTCGACAAGGAGTGGAAGGAGATCGCCAAGGCCTATAAGAAGGAGAAGGGCGTCGAGGTCAAGATCGTGACCGCCGCTTCCAACACCTACGAGGAGAAGCTTAAGTCCGAGATGTCCAAGAGCTCCGCTCCGACCCTGTTCCAGGTCAACGGCCCCACCGGTCTTAAGAACTGGAAGGATTACTGCGCCGACCTGTCCGATACCAAGCTCCGCGGTGAGCTCATTGACGACTCCCTGGCTCTGCAGTCCGACGGCAAGGATGTGTGCATCGACTGGGTCCAGGAGAGCTTCGGCATCATCTACAACAAGCAGCTGCTCGAGAAGGCTGGCTACAAGGCCGAGGACATCAACTCCTTCGACAAGCTGAAGGCTTGTGCCGATGACATCCAGGCCCGCAAGGACGAGCTTGGTGTCGAGGGTGCCTTCACTTCCGCCGGCATGGACGACTCCTCCAGCTGGCGCTACACCACCCACCTTGCCAACATGCCGCTCTACTACGAGTTTGAGAAGGAGCACAACCAGGAGGACGACGAGATCAAGGGTGAGTTCCTCGACAACTACAAGCAGATTTTCGACCTGTACATCACCGACTCCACCTGCGATCCTTCGCAGCTTGCTTCCAAGACCGGCGACGACGCCACCAACGAGTTCGCAACCGGCAAGGCCGTCTTCTACCAGAACGGCTCTTGGGCCTACTCTGACCTCGTCAAGGCCGGCATGACCGACGATCAGATTGGCATGATGCCGATCTACATCGGTGTTGACGGCGAGGAGAACCAGGGCCTGTGCTCCGGCGGCGAGAACTACTGGTGCGTCAGTTCCCAGGCTTCCGAGGATGCCCAGAAGGCCACCGAGGACTTCATGTATTGGTGCGTCACCGCTGACACCCCGACCAGCATCATCGCCGACAAGATGGGTCTGACCGCTCCGTTCAAGAGCGCCAAGGAGACCACCAACGTCTTCTCGCAGCAGGCCGTTGCCATGGCCAAGGACGGCAAGAAGACCGTCGCTTGGGACTTCGTCTACATTCCCTCCGAGGAGTGGAAGAAGAACCTCAAGCAGGCTCTGATTGCCTACGCTGCCGATAACAGCAAGTGGGACGGCGTCAAGAACGCCTTCGTCGATGGCTGGAAGACCGAGAAGGCCGCTTCCGAGTAAGCATTTGCTGCCCAAGCTATCTGATTAGCGACAGGGGGCGGGCAGACGTTGGTTTGCCCGCCCCCTGCATATTGAAAGGACCCTTTTATGGGCAAAGCACTCAAGCGCTGGTGGCCGCTCTTTATGCTGCCCACGTGCCTGGCGTTTATGATCGGGTTCGTGATCCCTTTTATCCAGGGCTTCTATCTCTCGTTCTGCCAGTTTATTATCATTAGTAACGCGCACTTTGTCGGTATCGAGAACTACGTGCGCGCGCTGTCCGATCCGCAGTTCTCCACGTCGTTCTTCTTTACCGTGGCGTTTGCCTTCCTGTCGACGGTGCTCATCAACGTGATCGCCCTGGCCATTGCGCAGGCGCTCACCCGCAAGGCGCTCAAAGGCACCAACATCTTCCGTACGATCTTCTTTATGCCTAACCTGATCGGCGGCATCGTGCTGGGCTACATCTGGCAGATCTTGATCAACTGCCTGCTCTCCAACATCGGCGCCCAGCTCATCGCCCTTAACTCTGCTGCTGGCTTCTGGGGCCTTATCATCCTGACCCTGTGGCAGCAGGTCGGCTACATGATGATCATCTACATCGCTGGTCTGCAGTCCATTCCGTCCGACTACATCGAGGCCGCCAAGGTCGACGGCGCTACGGCATGGCAGACGTTTTGGAAGGTTAAGATCCCTAACCTGATGCCGACCATCACCATCTGCCTGTTCCTGTCCATCACCAACGGCTTTAAGCTGTTCGACCAGAACCTCGCCCTTACCGGCGGCGCCCCCGCGCACTCCACCGAGATGCTCGCCCTGAACATCTACAACACGTTCTATTCGCGTGCCGGTATCGCATGGCAGGGCATTGGTCAGGCCAAGGCGGTTATCTTCTGCATCCTGGTCGTGGCCATCTCCATGATCCAGCTTAAGGCCACGAGGTCCAAGGAGGTGCAGCAGTAATGAAACGCGATAAGGTTATCAACCGCGCGCTCTCGATTTTCTTTACGATCCTGTCGCTCGCGTGGATCTACCCCGTGTTCATGATTGCGCTTAATTCTTTTAAGAAAGCGACCGCAATCAGCACCACCACGGCATTCGATCTGCTCACGCCCGAGACGTTCAACGGCCTCGCAAACTACATGCACGCCCTTAACGAGCAGGGCTTTGCCTCGGCATTTATGTACTCGCTCATCATCACGGTCACGTCGGTCGTGCTGATCTTGGTGTGCTGCTCCATGTGCGCTTGGTACGTGGTTCGTGTCAACAACAAGATCTCGAACTTCTTCTATTACCTGTTCGTGTTCTCGATGGTCGTGCCGTTCCAGATGCTCATGTTCACGCTGTCCAATTTGGCGGACCGCATCGGCTTTAACACGCCGTTCAACATCTGCTTTATCTATCTGGGCTTTGGCGCGGGCCTGGCGGTCTTTATGTTCGCCGGCTTTGTAAAGAACATCCCGCTCGAGATCGAGGAGGCGGCCATGATCGACGGCTGCAACCCGGTCCAGGTGTTCTTTAAGATCGTCCTTCCCATCATGAAGCCCACCTATCTTTCGGTCGGCATCCTCGAGACCATGTGGGTCTGGAACGACTATCTGCTGCCCTACCTTACGCTCGACTCCACCAAGTACAAGACCATTCCTATCTTGATCCAGTACTTCCGCGGCGGCTACGGCCACGTCGAGCTCGGCCCCATGATGGCCTGCATCATGATGGTCGTTATCCCCATCGTTATCATGTACATCCTCTGTCAGAAGTACATCATCGACGGCGTGGTGGCAGGTGCCGTCAAGGGCTAATGCCGTAACTGTTTTGCAAGTTTCTGCGGCGCTCCTCAGCGCGGCGCCGCATATCGAAAGGTAGAGACATGGCCGAGATCGTTCTCAAACATGTTCAGAAGGTGTATCCCAACAACGAGTCAAAAAAGAAAGGCTTCTTTGGCAAAAAGAAGAAGACCGAGGAGAAGAAGCACAACCTCAAGGTTACCGAGGACGGTGTGCTCGCTGTAGAGGACTTCAACCTCACCGTTCACGACCAGGAGTTCGTCGTCCTCGTTGGCCCCTCTGGCTGCGGTAAGTCCACGACGATGCGCATGGTCGCCGGCCTGGAGGACATTACCTCGGGCGATGTGCTCATCGACGGCAAGCGTGTCAACGACGTGGCGCCCAAGGACCGCGACATCGCCATGGTGTTCCAGAGCTACGCTCTGTACCCCAACATGACGGTGTACGAGAACATGGCGTTTACGCTTGAGCTCAAGAAGGTCCCCAAAGACGAGATCGACCGCAAGGTTCGCTCCGCTGCCGAGATCTTGGGTATCACCGAGTACCTCGACCGCAAGCCTAAGGCGCTCTCGGGCG
>CABTZA010000065.1 GCA_902489225.1 uncultured Collinsella sp. | reverse complement strand
GCACACGAGTGCATGGCCATCGCCATGAACCGCCTGCACGGCCGTTCCAACTCGGGCGAGGGCGGCGAGGACCCGCGTCGCGAGACCCCGCTGGCTAACGGTGACTCCAAGAACTCCGCCATCAAGCAGGTGGCAAGCGCGCGCTTTGGCGTGACGAGCCGCTACCTGTGCAGCGCCTTCGAGATTCAGATCAAGATGGCCCAGGGCGCCAAGCCCGGTGAGGGCGGTCACCTGCCCGGCAAGAAGGTCTACCCCTGGATTGCCGAGGTCCGTCAGTCCACGCCCGGCATCGGCCTGATTTCGCCTCCGCCGCACCACGACATCTACTCCATCGAGGACTTGGCAGAGCTTATCTTCGATCTTAAGAACGCCAACCCCGGCGCGCGCGTGTCGGTCAAGCTGGTCAGCGAGGCCGGCGTCGGCACCATCGCCACCGGCGTGGCCAAGGGCGCTGCCGACAAGATCTTGATCAGCGGCCACAATGGCGGCTCGGGTGCCGCTGCGCGCGACTCTATCTGGCACGCGGGTCTGCCGCTGGAGCTTGGCCTTGCCGAGGCCCAGCAGACGCTGCTGCAAAACGGTTTGCGCTCACGCGTGGTGCTCGAGGCCGATGGCAAGCTCATGGACGGCACCGACGTCGCCGTCGCCTGCCTGCTGGGTGCCGAGGAGTTTGGCTTTGCGACCATGCCGCTCATCTCCATGGGCTGCCTCATGCAGCGCGACTGCCAGCAGGATACCTGCCCGGCCGGCATTGCCACGCAAAACTGTCGCTTGCGTCGCGGCTTCCGCGGCAAGCCCGAGCACGTTGAGCACTTTATGCTCTTTGTTGCCGAGCAGCTGCGTGAGGTCATGGCGAGCCTGGGCTTCCGCACCATCGACGAGATGGTCGGTCATCCTGAGTGCTTGCGCCAGATCGAGGTCCCGGGCAACCGCAAAGCAAACCTGCTCGATCTGTCGCCCGTGCTGGCGAGCGCGACCTGCGAGTTCGGTGCCCATATTCCGGGCGCCGACGGTCGCCACTTCCTGCCACAGATGGCCGCGGACAGCGAGCTCGACAAGACGCTCGACTCCACGTTGTTTGTGCCCTATACGGCCGATGCCCGTGCGCACCTGCGTCCGATTCGCTTCCGCGCCGATATCGCCAACGTCAACCGCTGCGTGGGCACCATCTTGGGCAACGCGGTGACCAAGGCGCATCCCGAGGGCCTGCCCGCCGGCTCCATCACCATCGATTGCGATGGTTCGGCCGGTCAGAGCTTTGGCGCCTTCCTGCCACGCGGCAT
This sequence comes from uncultured Collinsella sp., assembly GCA_902489225.1. Lineage (GTDB taxonomy): Bacteria > Actinomycetota > Coriobacteriia > Coriobacteriales > Coriobacteriaceae > Collinsella. The sequence goes on along the minus strand of CABTZA010000065.1, from coordinate 8,156 downwards.
TACGCTCAACGTGTGCGGCGACGCCAACGACTACTTTGGCAAGGGCCTTTCGGGCGGCGAGGTGTCGGTGCGCCCCAACCCGCATGCGACCTACAAGTTCGACGAGAACATCATCGTGGGCAACGTTGCGTTCTTTGGTGCCACGAGCGGCCGCGGCTTCATTAACGGTCTTGCCGGCCAGCGTTTTGCCGTGCGCAACTCCGGCGCCACCGTGGTGGTCGAGGGCTGCGGCAACCATGGCTGCGAGTACATGACGGGCGGTCTGGCGCTCATCCTGGGCGAGGTCGGGCAGAACTTCGCCGCCGGTATGACGGGTGGCGTGGCCTATGTCTTTGACCAGTACGGCACGCTCGATGCCCGCGTGAACCACGAGAGCGTGGAGCTCAAGGCCCCGACGGTCGACGAGTTGGCGCAGATTCGTGCACTCATCCAAGAGCACGTGGACGCGACGCAGAGCCCGCGCGGCATCAAGCTGCTCTACAGCTTCGACTCGATGAGCAAGCACTTTGTGAAGGTCATTCCGACCGAGTACGAGCGCGTGCTGGCGATTGTCGCCGCCGCCGAGGCCGTCGGCAAGACGCATGCGCAGGCCGAGGAGCTGGCGTTTGACATTGTGACCGGTCGCGCCGACGCCGCCGATGTCGCTCGCTTTGATGTGGCGGGTGGTGTCGCTGGCGCTGTACCCGCCGCCGCCAGCTCTGTTGCTTCGACCAAGAAGGAGGCGTAAGTGCCATGGGTAAGCCCGGTGCTTTTCTTGATATCGATCGCGTGACCCACGAGCTGCGCCCCGTGGAGGAGCGCAGCCGCGATTTCGATCCGCTGTACGTGGAGCTCGACGACGATGCGCGCCGTGCCCAGGCGAGCCGCTGCATGATGTGCGGTGTGGCGTTTTGTCAGATGGGCGCGAGCTTTGGCAAGGCACACCCGAGCGGCTGCCCGCTGCACAACCTGATTCCCGAGTGGAATGAGCTGGTGTACCGCGGCCACTGGGATGAGGCTGCCGAGCGCCTGTCGCTCACCTCGCCCATGCCCGAGTTTACGAGTCGCGTGTGCCCGGCGTTGTGCGAGGCCGCGTGCAACCTGGGTTCGGTCGATGGCCAACCCACGACGATCCATGACAACGAGCGTGCGATCAGCGACCATGAGTGGGCAAATGGCGGTCCGCGCCGCTTTGAGCCGGCAGGGGAGGATGCGCCCACGGTCGCTGTGATTGGCTCTGGCCCGGCTGGCCTGGTGACTGCATGGGAACTTGCGCGTCGCGGCGCGCGCGTGACGGTGTTTGAGCGTGATGACCGTCCGGGTGGTTTGCTCATGTACGGCATTCCCAACATGAAGCTCGAGAAGTCTGTGGTCGAGCGTCGCGTGGCACTCATGCGCGAGCTGGGCATTGTGTTTGAGCTGGGTGCTGACGTTACGAACCCTGCGGTGGCGGCCAAGCTCAATGGCTTTGACGCTGTCGTGGTGGCTGCCGGTGCTCGCGCCCCGCGTGGACTGGCTGCTGAGAATATTGACGCGCCCGGCGTGGTGTATGCCGTGGACTACCTGACGGCCTCGACCGTCTCGGTGCTCGATGGCGGCGAGCCTGTCATCGATGCACGCGGCCTGGACGTCGTGGTCATTGGCGGCGGCGATACCGGTAACGACTGCGTGGGCACCGCGGTACGTCAGGGTGCGCGCAGCGTGCGCCAGTTTGAGTTCTTGCCGGCGGCGCCTGATGTGCGCGCGGCGAGCAACCCCTGGCCGCAGTGGCCCAACGTTAAGAAGACCGACTACGGCCAGCAGGAGGCTATCGCTGCGATGGGTGGCGAGATGCGTGCCTGGGGCGTGGATACGCTCGAGGTGCTGCTGGACAAGAAGGGTGCGGCTGCGGGTCTGCGCGTGGTCGATCTGGACTGGTCGGCGGGAAAGCCCGAGCGCATCGCGGGCTCCGAGCACGAGGTACCGGCGCAGCTGGTGCTCATCGCCTGCGGCTTCACGGGCCCGGAGCACAGTGTGTTCGACGCCGTTGGCGTGCCCGTTGCCACCGCTGGTCGTCCGCTGCCTGTGATGGCCGCCGAGGGCTCGCATCTTGCGGCGCGTGGCGAGGGCGTCGCCGCGGATGCCGCGCCGGTGTATGTTGCCGGTGACGCTCGCAACGGCAGCTCGCTCGTGGTGAGCGCCATGGCGGACTCCCTGGCCTGCGCCGCCGAAGTCGCCGACGCGCTGGAGCTGTAAAGTAGTCATTTAAGAACGTCCCCAATGACTAGTCATTTTTTGTCTAGTCGTTGGGGACACTCTTTGCGAGCGATTTGCTCGTTTGTCGACGTACGGGTGTTCATTTGTCGACTTCTTAGGCTGTGGTCACCTGTTGTTTCTGTGGTGGCTGCGGGTATCTGGCTCAAAAGGGCGGGTTGGCCGTCTATGTTTACATGCTGTTTTGTTGCGGTACGCATTTTCGGTCAAGCATCCCGTCAAGTGTTTGGTCAGCATCTGGTTTGCAGCCGGAGGCCTATTTTGCCCGCGCTGGTCGTGGCTGCCCGCCCTCCTCGTAAGCTCAAATTGAGGTTCATCAGTTTGAGGAGGATGCCGTGACTGACCACGTTTTAGACCGAGCGCAGCTGGCCGAAGCCGTCGGCAACGATATTGCCGACATGGCCCATTTTTGGATGCTGCGGAAGTTCCAGTTTTTGGAGCCGGCACGCGAACAGTTCGAGATCATTGTCGACCCGTGGCTCAGCTATTGCACCGAGCCTTCGCAAAACGAAATCATGGCCTACAACATGGCATTTACCGATTGGCTGCTCTTCGAGCGCCCCTATCGCCATGGCAAGACGCTGCTCGAGCTGTATGTTGAAGAGCCGCCGACATCGCTTTCGCCTGCCGCGCTCAAGCGGCTCGAGCAGGTACGCGACACGCAGTATTTCTCGCGCTTTGGCATTTTGGACAAGGATCCTGCGACTGGTATGGTCGCGCTGAAGGACACGCGCGCCGACCGTCGCTTTGATGTCTACGACCCGCATATCGTGCAAAAGGAGCATTGGAGCGACGGAGCGATTGCGGTGCGCCTCGCCTGCGTCGACGATGTCTGGCTGACGGCGGGACAACTCTATCTGTATGACATCGCACGCCTGAGTGACACGGCGGTCGATGGGCCTGGTGCGGTGCATCCGGAGGACCTGCAGGATGGCTTTGACACCTCGTGCATCAGTTTCTTCTTGCGTCTGGTCCGCGACATCATGGGCGCCCAGGGGCGCTACGTAAAGTCGCTCAACATCTACGAGCAGGAGTGGGAGTAGGGGATGTGGCTGGTGTCGCCCTGCTGCCCTGACTTTGTCTCAATCTGTAACGTTTGGCGGCTGTTTGGGCCCGTAACTGTTACAGATTGAGACGGAAGGTTGGCGGCTGCCGAAAGATCTTGTTCTGTAACAACTAGAGGCTCAAAGACTGTCTTCCTGTTACAGATCAAGACATTTGTCAGCGGAGGCAACGGTGACGATGGTCCATTTGTCTGACGTGGTGGTGATGAAAGTGCCTAATACCGTTCTCAAACACAAACATGCGACTCGCAACACGTTGGCGCGGAATAGGATGCTCGCGCGGCTCGCGGAGACGGACAAGCAAGGTGCGCTGCTCGCAACGCATGACAATACCGAGCTCATGTGGCTGCGACGCCATGTTGGAACCGACGATATCGCGGAGCCCGAGCCGTACCTGTTCTGTTTTCAGCATGATTGGGATGCATTGACGCCGGCGGAGCGAGCGCTGAGGACTATCAAAGGGCTTGCGAAATTTCATCCCGATTGGGCGTTTTGGGGATATGACGCCGCGCTGATATGGGGTCTGGAGGTGCCGAATGATCTGCTCGGGCCGCGTTTTCTTGTTAAGACGGGCTGTTCGGTGACGTTGAGCAACGGGTGTAGGCTGTTGCGTCCTCAGATGGCGGGAGCGCTTGAGCGCGTCGACGGCGTGCGGGTGACGCCGTTTTGGCGCACGGTGGAGGATTGCTTGCTGCGTGCGCCGTTCTCTTACGGGTTGGCGATTGCCGATTCTGCGCTGCGGGCGAAGAGCGTGTCACGTGGGGATTTGTGCGAGCGCCTCCGCGCCGATTGCGAGGGCAGGCGAGGGTATCGCAGGGCACAGGTGATTGCGTCGTATGCGGACGGGATGTCCGAAAACGGCGGCGAGTCTCGGTTCAGAGCGTTCTTTATTGCGTACGGCTTTCCGGTTCCGGAGCTGCAGGTGGAGTTTCGCGACCCGCTCGATCCGAGCCAGGTATTTCGCGTCGACTATTTTTGGCAGCTCGAGGACGGGACGTGTGTCATCGGCGAGCTCGACGGAAAGGGGAAGTACACCTTGCAGAACGGCGAGGGTCGGGAGCCGGTCGACCCATTCGTGGCAGAGCGTCAGCGGGAGTCCCATCTGACAATGCTCGGGCACAAGGTGCTTCGGTTTACGTTTGATGAGCTCAAGAATCCGGGGAAGCTGGTTGAGAAGATGAGGTTGGCGGGTATTCCGCGACGGCCCGATTTGGCTGAGGAGTGGAGACGTCAGTGGTATGGGCGCTGAGAGGTTTTGTCTCAATCTGTAACGTTTAGAGGTTATTTGAGCTCGTAACTGTTACAGATCGAGACAAACCGGTGAAGCGTCGACCGAATGTCTTGATCTGTAACAGCAAGGGGCCCAACAACCCTGTATCTGTTACAGATCGAGACACTTCCCTGGTGTCGCTGGGGTGGGACTGCAGCGTATTCCGTCCCCCACATCCCCTCTTCCCTCCGTTAACCGATATGTCTGTGGCAATCGGGCTACACTGGATAATAATGAACAGATGTTCAAGTTTTCTGAGGGGGAGGAGCTCGATATGGCGTCTGCCGATCGTTCCACGTTGTTTATCAATGCGACCATTCTGGACGGCTCGGAGCATATGGAGCCGCAACCCGATATGGCCGTGACTGTTGAGCGCGGCGTCATCACCTGGATGGGGCCGAGTGCTGTGGCGCAGGCGCCCGCGGGTGCCGAGGTTATCGACCTGGGCGGTGCGTATCTCATGCCCGGTCTCATCAATATGCACGTGCACCTGTGCGGCTCGGGCAAGCCTGTCTCGGCCGGCGATGCGGGCGCGCTGATGAAGAAGCTCGATAATCCCGTGGGGCGCGCCATCGTGCGCCATATTCTTAAGGGCAGCGCCCAACAACAGCTGGCAAGTGGCGTGACCACGGTGCGCGGCGCGGGCGACCCGCTGTTTGCCGATCTGGCCGTGCGCGATGCTATCGATGCCGGCAAGTATCAAGGTCCTCGCCTGGTGGCGCCGGGAACGGGCGTAACGGTGCCGGGCGGCCATGGTGCGGGCTTGTTCGCCCAAGTGGCCAACAGTCCCGCCGAGGCAGCCGAACAGGTGCGCGACCTGTATGCGCGTGGTGCCGACGTCATTAAGCTGTTCGTGACGGGCGGCGTGTTCGACGCTACCGAGGTGGGCGAGCCGGGTGTGCTGCGTATGCCGGTCGAGGTTGCCGCGGCGGCGTGCAAGGCGGCGCACGAGGTGGGCCTGCCGGTTATGGCCCATGTCGAGAGCACCGAAGGCGTGAAGGCTGCGCTTCAGGCCGGCGTCGATACGATCGAGCACGGCGCTCCGTTGACGCCCGAGATCATGGAACTGTACCGTGGCGCCGCGGGCACGCAGCTCGAGGGGCGTGCGCCCAGCGTTACCTGCACGATCAGCCCGGCGCTGCCGTTTGTATTGCTCGACCCGGAAAAGACCCATTCGACCGATACACAAAAGAAGAACGGTGACATCGTGTGCTCGGGCATCATCGAGAGCGCCCGTGCCGCACTGGAAGCTGGCGTTAAGGTGGGCCTTGGCACGGACTCGAGCTGCCCGTTCGTGACGCAGTACGACATGTGGCGTGAGGTGGCCTATTTTGCCAAGTATGTCGGCGTGGGCAACGCCTTCGCGCTGCATACGGCCACGCAGGTCAATGCCGAGCTGCTGGGGCTGGGCGGCGAGACCGGCACAATCGAGTGCGGCAAGGCCGCCGATATCCTGGTGACGCGCGAGAACCCGCTCGATGACCTGTGCGCTCTGCGTGAGCCGATACATGTGATGTGTCGCGGTGATCTGGTACGCAAGCTCAAGGTGAAGCGTATTCCCGAGGTGGACGCCGAGCTCGACGCGATTATGGCCATGCCGGCTGAGGCGCTGGCCGAGGAGCTTGCCCGCGACGGCGTGGCGTAAGCGCGCGATATGGCGATGCGAAAAAGGGACAATCCTTTTGTCATAATCAGAAAAAGCCGAGGTCCCGGTGCGAGGCCTCGGCTTTTATTTGTCCTATGGTGTAGCGGCTATGAGCGCGTCTCCATCTTGGCGTGGCACTTGGGGCAGGTGACGCGAATCTTGCCCTTGCCCTTGGGGACGGAGAGCATCTGGCCGCAGTTGGGGCACTTGAGGTATGCCGTGGTCTTGCGACCCTTCCACATCTTCTTGGCTGTGCGCTTGGCGCGCTCAAAGTCTTCCTTGCTCGTTCCGGCTGCGCGTGAGGTGCTGGCCGCTGCGGCGCCGGCGCCCAAGCTGGCGACAAACTTGCCCAAGCCGGGAACATTGGCGGTCGCGGCGACAAAGGCCTCGTTCTCCTTGTGACGTGCGTCGATATTTTTGGACAGGCCGCGCAGCACGCCAATCACGATTACGGCGATGGCAATCCAGCTGAGCCACTGGATGCGGGCTATCGATCCGATCATGGCGATGATAATGCCTGCGAAGCCCATCACGATGGTGAGTTCGTCAGCGCCATTGCGGCCCTTCATAAAGTCATTCATGCAAATTGCCTTTCATTCGATATGCTGCACGCCTTTATACCCGATTTAGAGCAAGGGGGACAGGTTAATCTGCACCAATGTGGTGCAAACATACCTGTCCCCGGAATACCAAGACGGTGCAAAGAAGTCTGTCCCCAATGCCCCTATTACTTGGAGAGCTTGTCGACGACGCGTTCGATTTCGGCGAGCTTGGCGGCTTTGAGGTCTTCGTCGCCCGATTCGATTGCCGAAGTTACGCAGCCCTCGATATGCGCCTTGAGCACGTCGGCGTTGATGCGCGCAATGAGCGCCTGCGTTGCCATGAGCTGCGTGGAAATATCGACGCAGTAGCGGTCCTCCTCGACCATCCGCAAGATGCCGTCGATCTGGCCGCGTGCCGTCTTGAGCATGCGGGTCACCGATTTGTGGTCTGCCATCATGGCGGGTCCTCGTTTCTGGTCGATCTTTCGGATATCCCCGTCAGTTGCGGTGAAATACGGACCGTTTAAAGGCCTAGGGCGGCACAACAGTCCGTATTTCACCGCAACTTCTGAGGATTCAGTAGGCGGCGTCTGCTACGCGGCGGTCACGGATAGGGCGTGGAACTTCTCGCCGGCGTCCTCGACGGCGGCAGCGAGCTGCTCAGCGGTCACGGTGTCGGCGCACTCCACCTGTACGGTCTGAGTCTCATGATCGGCGTCGGCGTCGGTCACGCCGGCTATGTTGAGCAACGCCGTCTCGACGGTGGCGTCGCAGTGGCCGCACATGAGGCCGGTAGTCTTGATTGTGTAACGCATGGGTATTCCTCTCTGTTGTGTCGGCTTTCCCAGGCACCCGACCTTGACCTTCAAGCCGTCGCTCGCGCACCAAAGTACGCGTCGCTCCTCTTTCAGGTCGATCTCGGGCACCTGGAAAACCCGTTCTAAATGGACGTAATGGTGAGCCTATTTTGCCACTTTAGGCTTAAAGGTTCGCAGGCGCAGAGCATTGCTTACGACGCAGACACTCGACAGGCTCATGGCCGCGGCGCCAAACATCGGCGAGAGTTGCCAACCGGTGAGGGGGAAGAACACGCCCGCCGCCAGCGGAATGCCGATGCCGTTGTAGAACAGCGCCCAGAACAGGTCCTGCTTGATGTTGCGGATCGTGGCGCGCGACAGCTCGATGGCGCGGGCGACGTCCATGAGGTCGCTGCGCATGAGTACCACGTCGGCGCCCTCCTTGGCGATGTCGGCGCCGGTGCCGATGGCAAGGCCCACGTCGGCGCGCGCCAGGGCGGGGGAGTCGTTGATGCCGTCGCCCACCATGGCGACCTTGCCGCCCGCATCCTGCAGCTCGCGCACGTGGCGTTCCTTGTCGGCGGGGAGGACGTCGGCGATGACCTG
>CABTZA010000064.1 GCA_902489225.1 uncultured Collinsella sp. | reverse complement strand
TCCAGGATCGTGGTGTGCTCGGGTACCACGACCTCGCAATTATCGATAGTGAGCTTGACCATATTGAGTGCTCCGCTTTCGGTGTTATCGCTGACAGTGGGGTTGTTGAGCTCTACCATTCCAGGTTCCTCCCTCCGCGGAACGCGCCAAAGCCAAAGTGGTCGCAACGCAGGCAGCGACTCGCCTCTTGGCGTGCCTCCTCCTCGGTAAGGCCCTGTTCGACCAGATTCCAATCGTGAATGCGCTCGCCGGCCTCGCGCTCGCCCAGCTCGCAGCGGCCGCACTCATGCTTGCCCTTAAACTGGACGGTCGGCAGCTCAACCTCGAGCTTGATCTTGTGGTCGAAGCCCAGGTAACGGTCGATGTTTGCCGAAGCCACGCGGCCGGCATTGATGGCACGGATGACGGTGGCGGGGCCGGTCTGGCAGTCGCCGCCGCTAAAGAGGCCATCGAAGTTGGGCACGGCGCCGTCCGAATCGGTGACGACGCGACCCCACTTGCAGGCGATGCCCATGTCCTCAAACGGCTTGGAATCGATATCCTGACCAATGGCAACAAACACGCGCTCGCAGGGGATGACGCGCTCGGGCGTGGCAGCGGCACGCGGAGCCGGACGACCGCGACGGGGCTCGCCGATAATCTGCGGTTGCACGCGCAAGCCGTTCACGCGACCGTCCTCGCCCGTCTCGATGGCGAGCGGGGCCGTCAACTCCAGTACCTCGCAGCCCTCGGCCTGGGCACCGGCGATCTCGGCGTCCTGGGCCGTCATATCGCAGATGCGACGGCGGTAGACGATGCTCACCTTTTCGGCACCGCAGCGCACAGCAGAGCGCGCCACGTCCATGGCCACGTTGCCGCCGCCAATGACGCACACGCGCTGGCCGCTCAGGTCGGGCAGTTCGTCATCGCCGATGGCGCGCAGCATCTTGACGGCCGATTCCACGCCGGGCGCCTCTTCACCCGGAAGGCCGAGCTTCTTGTCACTGTGGGCACCGATGGCCAGGTAGACGGCATCGAACTCGTCGCGCAGGCGGGCAAGCTCCTCGCCGTTGACGGAGTGATCGAGCTCAACGTCGATGCCGGCGCTCAAGATCCAGTCGATCTCGGCCTGCAGGCGCTCGCGCGGCAGACGATAGCTGGGGATGCCGTAGCGCAGCATGCCGCCCAGGTGGTGGCGCTGCTCAAAAATGGTCACCTTGTGGCCCATCACGGCCAGGTAGTAGGCACAGGAAAGGCCGGCCGGGCCGCCGCCGATCACGGCGACGCGCTTACCGGTGTTGTCCACTACATGCGGCTTGTGGTCGTTGAGGTCACTGTGCTCAACGGCAAAACGCTTAAGGGCAAGGATGTTCATGGGATCATCGACCATGCCGCGGCGACAGTGCATCTCGCAGGGATGTTCGCACACCAGGCCGCAAACGAGCGGCAGCGGGTTGTTCTTGCGGATGACCTTGACGGCATCGGCATAGCGGCCGGCCTCGACCAGCGAAATGTAACCGGGAATGTCGACGTGCGCCGGGCAGCCCGAGACGCACGGGACGCGGGCCTCGCGGTCAAAGCCACAGGAGTGCTCGCGGATGTGATGCTCAAAATCGTCGCGGAAGCCGCGAATGGCCGTGAGCGCCATGGCGCCAGCTTCGTAGCCGATGGCGCAGTCGCTCGAAAGGTAGATGGTGCGGGCCGTGCGTTCAATCAGGTTGAGCGTGGACTCGTCGGCGCGGCCCTCGAGCACATCGGCGAGCAGATCGCTCAGCGCGCTCAGGCCCACACGGCAGGGCGTGCACTTGCCGCAGCTCTGGGTGGAGCACAGGTTGACGAGCGCCGCCGTAAACTCAACGGGACACGGGGCGAGCGAACTCACCGCCAGACGGCGTCCGAGCGCATCGTGCAGGTCGTCCATGACGGCCTGAGCGTGGCTGCGTTCCATTACATGCAGTCGAGCCATAAGATCCCCTCTCACATGGCAGCCCGGAGGCGAGGCCGGGCGAAATTGCTACACGCACAACACTGACCTAAAAAGTTGTTAGGTCTCCACGCAGTTCGGCAGGCGGCATGAAATGTCACCCTCAGCGGTGAAATAGAACATTACCGCAGATAAATGCCATATTTGATAAAACGCGTTACCAAATGACAATGCCCCGTCCGCGCAATCACGTGGACGGGGCATTGCTCTAGGTATGCGGCCAGCGACCCTGTTGCTTTTACTTAAGCTCGGGCCAGTAACCCTTGTTGGCCTCGATCATGTCGTCGAGAACCTCCTTGGCGACCTTCATCGACGGCACGGTCTTGTTGAGCGTAAAGGCCTTGAGTGCCTTCTCATACGAACCCTCGATCGTGGCCTCGACCACGAGCTTCTCGGAGTTCAGCTGCTGCATCATGAGGCCCTGCTGGAACAGCGGAATGTTGTCGCGGCTGATGACCTCGGGGCCGTTCTTGCCAATGTAGGCAGGCAGCTCGACCATAGCGTCGTAGGGCATGTTGGGGATAGCGCCCTTGTTCTCGCAAATGACCAGGAAGCGCTGCTTGGTGTCGTTCTTCAGAGCGATAGCCAGATCGGCGATCCAGTCGCCGTGGCTGCCTGCATAGAACGTGCTCTCGTCGATCTCGCCCGTCTTCTCGTAGTGGTCGATGCCGTCGAAGAGGTTCTTCTCGCGCGTCTCCTCAACCTCGTTAGCACGGGTGCGCTCGGGGTTGGAGTGCTCGACGAACTCCTTCTGCTGCAGGTAGTAGTTCAGATACGTGTTGGGCAGGTACTCCGGGAAGCACTCCATGATCTCGTACTCGCCCTTCCAGACGTAGTACCAGCTGCCCTTGGTGTGACGGTTCTGCTCGGGGTGCTCGTCGGTGGTCTCCTCGGGCTTCTTTGCCATGAGCGAGCCCATTCCCTTGAGGTAGGAATCGGGCAGCAGAATCTCATGCTCCTTGATGTACTCGCGCAGCTGCGGGAGCACCTCCTCGCCCTTGTGGCGGATCGAGGTGAACCAACCAAAGTGGTTGAGGCCAAAGTAATCGTACTCGACATCCTTCTTGTCGATATCGAGCGCGGCGCAAACCACGTCGATGATCGCGATCGGCATGTCGCAGATGTTGATGATGCGAGCGTTGGGACGCAGCACACGGCAGCCCTCGGAGACGATGGCGGCAGGGTTGGAGTAGTTGAGGATCCAGTAGTCCTTCTTGGCGTACTTCTCAACGTCGTCGATCAGCTCGACCATGGGGAAGATGGTGCGCATGCCGTAGGCAAGGCCGCCGCAACCGCAAGTCTCCTGGCCCACGCAGCCGTGACGCAGCGGAATCTTCTCGTCCTGCTCGCGCATGGCGTAGCCGCCCACGCGCATCTGGGCAAACACGAAGCTCGCGTCGGTAAAAGCCGTCTCCTTATCGGTGGTCACCGTAAGCTTGATGTCCAGGCCGAGGTCCTCGTGCAAAATCCAGTCCACGAGCACGCCGATCTTGCGCTGGCGCTCCTCGTTGATGTCGTACAGACGAATCTCGTCAACATCGAGCTCGTCCTTGCGCAGGGCGATGGACTTGACGATGCCGGGGGTAAAGGTGGATCCGCCACCACACAGAGTAATGATCATTGTTTACTGCTCCTTCTCAATTGCGTTTTCGACCTTGTCGCGCATCTCGGCGACCTTCATGCCAAAGATGATCTGGATATTGTTGCCGTTGCGGTTGATACCGCTGTTGGGCACATGGTTGATGAGGTTCTCATCGATGAGGTCCGGGTTCTTAACGTTCACGCGGAGACGCGTAAAGCAGTTCTCGAGCTCCTCGATGTTGTCCTTGCCACCAAGACCTGCGACCAGGTCGGCAATACCTGCATCGACGCCCTCTGCGGGAGCTGCGGCAACAGCGCCCTGCTTCACCGCGACAGACGCGGCGGCCTCGCCCTCGGCAACGGACTCGGCGAGCTCGGACTCCTCCTCGCGACCAGGCGTGTGGAGGTTGAGCTTCTTAATAAGGAAGGTGAAGAGGAAGAAGTACAGAGCGGCGTTGACGACTCCGAGCACGAGCATAACCGGCCAGTTGGTCTTATCGACACCAAGAACCAGGTTGGAAACCACGATGTTGATGATGCCGCCTGCAGTCGAAGCGGGCACGGAGAGAACCTTGAGCAGGACCAGGAAGATGCCAGAAAGAACCGAGTGAACGACAAAGAGCACGGGAGCGGCAAAGACAAAGAGGAAGTCCATGGGCTCGGTCACGCAGGAGAGCACGGCGGTGATGATCAGCGGGATGATAACGGCTTTGGTCTTATCCTTGTTCCCCTTGTAAGCGGTGACGATAAAGGCGAGACCGATACCGATGTAGGGCCACAGGTTGTTGAAGGTGTAGCTGTTGAAATAGGTGCTATCGGAGAAGGGCTGGCCCGTCATTGCCATCTCGGCAACACGGATGGGATAGGCGCCGGCGATAACCTGATCACCCAGCGTCAGGGTGCCACCCACATCGGAGAACTGGAACGGGGTGTAGATGAGGTGGTGCAGACCGGTGGGAACAAGCAGCTTGTTGAGCATGCCGTAGATAAACAGACCGATGTTGCCCGACTCCTTAATGATGCCGGCAACGGAGGAGATGGCACCCTGAACCGGAGGCCAAACGATGCAGAAGCCAGCGCCCATGATCCAGGAAATGATGATCATGATCAGGAACGGAAAGCGAACGCCCGAGAACATCGAAAGGGCAATGGGGAACTGTTTGTTCGAGTACTTGTTGAACACAGCACCGGTGATGCAACCAAGGATGATGCCGCCAAACACGCCGGTATCGAGTACCTGGATGCCCATAACGGTGGCCTGGCCGGTTCCGGTAAGACCGAGCATGCCGCTCGCATCGGCAAGAGAGCCGGTGGCGTTGAGCACGATGTTGTTAGCCTGCAGGAACAGGAAGAACGACATCAGGGCGATCAGCGAAGCATGGCCCTTGTTCTTCTTTGCCATGGCGCCGGCGATGCCCACGCAGAACAGAATCGAGAGGTTGTTGATGATAAACATCAGCGACTGATAGACAACGGCGCCCACAAGCTGGAACGGACCGGAGCCCAGTACGGGGACCAAAGCGCAGATGGTCTTGTTGGTCAGAATGATGCCCACGATGAGCAGGATGCCGGCAACCGAGAGATACATCATCGGCTGGACGATCGACTTCGCGAACACCTCCAACGGCGCTTTGAAATTGAACTTCTTTTTTGCGGTCATAGCGGTACTCCCCTTCCTTTTCCGCAAATTAAGACAGATGTGCCCTGGACAAGACCGTGAGCCTTGCCTTATATCGATCGATGTGTGGGCACGTTATGCCTAGAGACCAGGTTCTCCAAGCAGGTTAACAATGTGATATGCGAGATAACTCTTCTCGGCATCGGTAACGACAACGTTATAGGTAGACGACAAGTGGGCGGCTATGGCATCCGCACACGAGAATGCACGCGGATACGCCGTTTCATCGATTCGGAACAGCGCGTCTCCGTTGATTTGCCCTGCCGTAGGATCGAGTGCTCGCTGTGCGAAAAACTGCAGGTGACGAACGAAACGTTCGTAAGGCAGCGAGGTGTCGTCGAGGGTCGTGGCATAGCGCTCGGAAACAATCGCAAGCACGTCGCGAACAAGCTGGACCGAAACGATCAGACGGTCAGAGCGCTGCGGCATGGTGGCGTTGACGATATGCAAGGTAATGAAACCCTGCTCTTCTTCGCTCATCTGGATGCCCAGATAGTCCTTGATGATCTGAAGGGCACGGCCCGCAAGCGCGTACTCCTTGCGATAGAACTGCTGGATCTCGAGCAGCAGCGGGTTCTCGCAGGGAACGCCTTTGCGCTCACGCTCCAAAGCAAGGCTGATATGGTCTGCGAGAGCAATGAGGATCTTATCGTTGATGTCGGCATTGAGCTCTCGGCGAAGCATCTGAACAACTTCCTCGGAAATCACGAGGTTGACGGTGGGGATGGACTCCAAAAGATGTGCCAAGCGGTCAATCGTACGCGAGTCCTGAGAAGTTCCCTCCTGCAACGCGTAGGTCTTTTCGACTGACGCCTCGTCGATGGCATCGCCGGCATGACGGCCAAAGCAGAGGCCTCGACCGATGACGATGAGCTCGAAGCCATCGTCCGAAGTGACCATTGCGACGTTGTTGTTAAAAACTCGCTTGATAACCACGGTACCCACCACAAGAATTTACTCGGAAAGCCAGATGACAGGCTCTTTAACAGCAACAGGGCCGGAAGCATGCTCGCGAAGAGTCGAGTTCTCCGAACGCTCGCACACGATAACGAAGACCGTGGGATCGAAGCTGGCGGCGCGGACCGCGTCGAAATCGACCTCGACGAGGGGCTGGCCCGCGTCGACATGGTCACCCTGAGCAACAAGCGCATGGAAGCCCTTGCCCTCAAGTTTAACAGTGTCGATTCCGATGTGCAGCATCACCTGAGCAGAGCTGTCGTCGGACATGATGCCCAGTGCGTGCTCAGTCGGAAACAGCGCCGCGACGGTGCCGGAAACAGGAGCGCACACCGTTCCCTCTTGGGGAACCACGGCAACGCCATCGCCCACTGCACGGCTGCTAAAAGCGGGGTCATTGGTATTTTCTAGATGAACAAGCTCGCCGGAAACGGGAGCGAGGATTTCGAACTCGGAAGCCGCAGTCGTCTGTTTATCCGAGCCACCCATTAGGCGAGAAAAGAAACCCATGGTGACATGTCCCTTCATAAATATAGCCCAACCAAAATCAATCGAATGCGCCCATTGAGACGCTCGCGATCAAAGACTTTGGTTAGGCCCACGTCCGAGGGACTCGGTAACCTTCCGCATTTCTTTTACGGGGGTTATTGTAGACAAGCCCAAAGCCGGAACAATCATTATGACCGGCGAACGGTATTTTTTCTCCGATAAACGGTATTTATGCGGTACTTAGGGACGTTCCTTTTCTGCCGGCACTCGGGGACACTCCTCACTCTGGTGCATTGGGGACAGGTTTGTTTGCACCAGGTTGGTGCAGATTAACCTGGTCCCATTGCACCAATTTCGTATGCGCTAGATAAAGAGCTCGCATTCCTTCCGCACGACGCAAACCTTGCTCAGCATCTGGGAAACAGCGGATAACCTGTTGGGATCAACCTTACGAGCACCTCGCGGACATACGGCAATGCAGCGCATGCAGGAGATGCACGCCTCGCCAGCTGCTCGTTTGGGGTCACCCTTGTCGATAGCACAAACGGGGCACGCCGCGGCGCATGCACCGCAGGAAACGCAATCCTCTGTTGCCTCGGGTGCCATGCGGTGACCTCCAGCTTGTTTATAAGGACGATTGCCGGGGATAGAGGGCTCGGACGCATCCTCAGCCAACAGCTTTTGCTGAATTTGCTGAGCAAACTCAGCAAGCTGCGCCGCATCCTGCGCATCCGGACGACCGGCAGCAAACTGTCGCGCAATGGAATGTTCTGCAATGGCTGCAACTGCCGCGATCACCCGGAATCCCGCATGCTTCGCAACGTCCTCCAGCTCTACGAGCGTGTCCTCAAACGCGCGGTTTCCGTATACACAAACCAAAACAGCCCGAGCCCCGTTGCCGCGCACCATGCCCAACCGGTCAGCCACCACAGCCGGGATTCTACCGGCATACGCCGGCACAGAGATTACGGCCACGTCGTCCTCAGTCATCGAGACAGCGTTGAAATCCAACCCGCTATCGGTCAGATCGACGGTAACGGTATTCTTGCCCAGTGCTCCGGCCACAAGGCCTGACACCTTCTGCGTTCCACCCGTCGGACTAAACACAATTTCGAATACGCTCATCGAGGCACCCTCCCCTACGCCTGGCAACGCGTCAAGCCGCTTTCACATCCAGCCAGAGTATACGGCACGTGGGATCCCCATTTTGGTGCATCAAGCACCCCAATGCACCAACCCTACGCTGTCTGCCTCTTCGTTTTGTATAAATTACGGTACAGATTGTATATATTTACGGGATACCGCCGTGTTCTCCCGAGGTACCCCATCCTGGCCCGTGCAAAAAACGGAGTATTCTGCAACGTGACCGCGCCAGCAATACCCCGAGTGGGCAAACCTTTAGGGCGCTGCGTCATTTTGGGTTCCGACATGGCGAGAATGACGCGCCCCTGCTCCGGAAAACGACGAAATCTGACTCAGAACGCTCGCTAGGGATATCCGAAAGCCACCGTTGGCGACGTCAAATCATATGCAGACAACTCGAACTGCAGAATACTCCAAAAAATGCACGGCGCACCCCATGGGACCCATTGCCGCATGGTAGGAAACAGGCCCACGGCATCCTCTAGATGCATTCCCGAGGAAATCACATTTGAACTAGCGATCGGATACGGCAAACAAAAAGGGCCCCGAGCGTAGTTGCTCGGGGCCCTTGGTTCACCTCGCTCTAGCGGGCGATGCGTGTGTTATTTGCGCTTGCCGCCGCCGTCACCGGGACGACGGGAGCTGCTACCACGCTTGCCGCCACGGCTGTTGCCATAGCTGCCACGGTTATCGCGCCCGCCGGCACGGCCGCCACGGGAGCCGGCCTGGTTGCCACCACGAGCGCCACGATAGCCGCCACGACGCTCCTCGCGGGTATCGTCGTAGTTGCGCCAGTCATCGCGACGATCTCGGCTGGCACGCGGGTCACGACGATCGCGCGACTCGCTAGAACGACCAGCGCCGCCGCGGCCGCCATTGCCGCGAGCACCCTCGCGACGCTCGCCGCCGCGGCTACTGCGCTCTTCAAAGCGCTTGCCGCCACGGGACTCACCGCCACGGGCAGCACGCTCACCACGACCCTCGCCGCCGCGACGCTCATCACGGCCACCGCGCTCGTCATCACGACCGGAACGACGGCGGTCGCCCGAACCGCGCTTGCCACCGCGCGAACCGCGGCCCTCGTCCTCGCGCTCAACACGGCGACGACCGCCGCGGTCCTCGTCCTCGCGGCGGCGGCGATGTGCCTCGCCCTGGAACTGCTTGGCACGACGCTCGGCACGGTTGCCACGCGGGGCCTGCTTGACGGCGTCAGCACCGCCGCGCTCCTCGGCAGCAACCTCGCGGGCCACGCTCTCCACGGCCTCGTCCACGCGAGCCTGAACGCCCTCGCGCACGCGGGTCTTGCCACCGCGCTTGGGACGGCTCGGACGCTCGCCATCGCCACGGCGCTCGTCGCGACCGCGGTTGGAACGACCAGCCACGTCGCCGTAATCGTCGCCGTTGCGCTTGCCGTCGCGACGCGCCTGCTCAAGCTTCTTCTTGCTCTTGGACTTGCCGCGCTTGGTCTTCTTCTTCACCTTAAAGGCCGCAGGATCGCGCTCGGGGTCAACCGCGGGCGGATTGGGGCCCACATGCAGGTCACCGGCCTCGTAGATGTCGGCGGTCTTGTCCATGAGCTTCTCGATCTCGTAGAACTCGTCCACGTCCTGCTCGGTCACAAACGTGATGGCCCAGCC
>CABTZA010000063.1 GCA_902489225.1 uncultured Collinsella sp. | reverse complement strand
GCGAGCCGCATTCACGCCAATCTGACGTTCAATTTCGAGGGCGCGACCAGAAGGTCAGCGCCCTCTCATTTCACGTCACCTTGGCGCAAATGCGGCTCGCTCGCTTTTGGCGACTGACATCGAATGAGCCACTGTCTTGGGCAGCTAAAAAAGCCCCGTCCCAAATTAGCTGCCCCACTCGCAACTTATCCCGCCGATGGAGTTATTGCCGTTTCGCTCGTCTGATTCGCATCGACGTCGTCGCCTTGCTTGTCTTCGTCCTTTTGCACATCGGCGATGGTGGAGGCCGCCGCAACGATACCGCGCTGGGGCGCGACGCTCGTCTGGGCCTGAGCGCCCTCGACAACTTCTGTACCTACATGCGCGAGCTCGGGCGATTTAAACATTGCGTCCAAGTTGGCGCCACCGCCGGCATATCCGAGCGCAGCGAGCGCGATGACGATCACTGCAACGGCGGCCACGATCGGCACGTAGCGATGCCAGCCGGCGGGATTGAGCCCGCTGCGGCGAGCCGCCCCGCGGCTGATGTAGCCGAGCGTTCCGTCGTGCTTGAGCTTTGAGCCCACCACGCGTTTGCGGCCCCACAGCGAGGACTCTGCCTGCATTGCCAAGCGGGCGCTTGCCGAAGGATAGCCGTATTTAGTGCGCTTGAACGAGCCATCAAACCCCGAGGCGTGTTTGCCCCACGTCACCGATGTTGTGCGTCGGTTGACCGGCGCGGCACTCCGCCTTCTGCGGCTCGGTTTTGAAGTCTCAGCCATATGCCCTCGCACGCCGTAACCAAATCGAAACAATAACGCTTTGGACTGTAGCACACGCGTCGCGTGCGGTCACGGGCGCCTCGCTCAACGGTCATCGTCCTTCAGCAAGCGCCACAGCGTTGTACGGCTTATGCCCAGCACCTCCGCCGCACGGGTTCGGTTGCCGTGGAGATGGTCTACAACCAGATGCGCGATATCTCGCTCGGTATCGGCCAGCGGTCGCAGGATATACAGGTCACTTTCAAGCGTCGGGGCGCCAAAGGTTGCGGTCTTAATCACGTCCTCTTGGGCGAACACTTCCTCCGCCACAGCGCGGTCCACCGTGCCCGTCCCCACCAATATATACAGTCGTTCCGAGACCTCGCGGAGCTGCAGATAGTTGCGCGGCCAGCGGTAAGCATCGAGCGTCTTCGTCGCCGCGGCAGACAGCGTGGGCGCTGCCGTCCCAAATGCATCAGCGAGATATTCCAAATAGCGCGCGACCTTCGTCGACGCGGCTCCCTGCTCGGCGATTGCCGGCGCGACGCTCACCGCACAGGCGAAGCGCTCGGTCACAAAGGCGGATTGATCACTTTCGCCGCCGCCCGGCATGTCATTCGCCGTCAGCACCACATGGCAGCGCGTCGCCAACGCGGTGTCGGTCATCGTGGAGACCAGCTCGCGGAGGCGCTGGGGGCCAACCGCATTCCAGCCCTCAATGCAAAGGGTCAGCCCCGTTTGGAACAGCGGCGATTCGGAGCTTTTGAGCACATGGCGCCAACCGCGATCGGTGAGTTCATCGAGCGCGACGGAAACAAAGGGCTGATCGACAAAAGGGCCATCCAGATAGAGGCGCTTGGCAATCTCGACCTGACCCGCTCCCAGCTCGCCCTCGAGCATAAGGGGCACGCCGCGCGCATAGCTCTCGGTAACCGGTACAGCCACCGAGGCCGCCCCCTCAACGATGCCGTACGCGCTCGATTCATAGCGGACCTCAACTTCGTCGGCGTTGAGCCACTCGATGCCCGCATGCGCCGCGGCACCGCGCACCTCGCGGACCACAACGACCCAAAGCCTCCCGCCCTCTTTGTCGGTGGGGCGAACGGTCAGGCTCAGGCGCGTACCCTCACGCCCCATAACCAGACGCGCGCCGTCTCCTATACGGTCGAGACGCTCAGCGACAAAAGCCGCCACATCCCGCTCAAGCGCCGCGTCATTCATGGTCGAGATCGCGACGTCCCCACGCGCATCGATTGCCAATGCCGAGGCCCCGGCAGCAGCTAGGGCATCGGTCAAGATGTTCAGCTTAGCATTGCTATCCATGATTTGCCCCTGTCCGCGGCGACGTGCAACCGCCGACGGTCGCACGACCGAGTGTTTCAAAATTGAACGATATTGCTCACCAAACACTATAGGGCAGAAAGCGCCGTCCTGCGAGTATAGGTGTTGCCCCGCATCGCCATCCTGGCGGGGCGATAAGAGCTCTTCGGGACTTATAAACCTGCGGACAAGCCATACCCGCAAGAGCTCCTATCGCTCCACCGAAGGCTTGCGCTCACCGGCAGCCAGCACGCGAATAAGCTACTTCTCTACCAGATTCCCAGCACGTACTGCATTCCCAAACTCATGCACGCAATGCCAATCCAGCAGCAAAAGCCCAACGCGATGGGCTTGCCGCCCTTTTTGACCAGCTCGACGATATCGGTATTAAAACCAATAGCCGCCATGGCCATCACAATAAAGAACTTCGACAGCTCCTTGATGGGCGCCGTGATGGACGCGGGAAGCTGAAGCACCGTGGTGATCACGCTCGCCAGCACAAAGAACAGCACAAACATGGGAAACGCACGTTTAAGCGAGAACGTGCTTTTGGCGTCACCGCCGGCCTTGCGTGCCAGATGCATCTGCCAGCATGCGAGGACCAGCGTGATGGGAATAATGGCCAGCGTCCTGGTGAGCTTGACCACTGTGGCGCTCTCGAGCACATTGGCGCCGGGATGCATGCTGTCCCAGGCGCTCGCCGCAGCCGTTACCGACGAGGTGTCGTTGATGGCGGTGCCGGCAAACAGGCCAAAGCCCTCGTTGGTCAGCCCGAGCATGCCGCCGAGCGTCGGAAACACGAGCGCCGCGATAACGTTAAACAGGAAGATGACCGAAATGGCCTGGGCAATCTCGCGATCGTCGGCATCGATGACGGGCGCGGTCGCAGCGATGGCCGAACCGCCGCAAATCGACGAACCCACACCCACAAGCGTCGCGATCTTACCCGGTACGTTCATGACGCGGCAGAGCACAAAGGCGATGACAAGCGAGGTCGAGATCGTCGCCACGATAATCGGCAGCGACTGGGCGCCCTTGGACAGAATCTGGGAGAGGTTCATGCCAAAGCCAAGCAGGATAACCGCGTACTGCAAGACTTTTTTGGACGTATAGGTGACGCCGGCGGCGAGCTGTTCGCGACGCTTCCTGGGAAAGACGAGCGCCAGGACCATGCCAAAGAGGATGGCAAATACCGGACCGCCGACCACCTCAATTTGTTTGCCGAGCAACGTCGCGGGAATGGCAATGATCAGGCAGAACAAGACGCCTTTCCAGCGCTCGCGAACGATATTTGCCAGTTGCATATGGGATTCCTTCTTTCTATTTCACGTTTGCGACGGCTTATGATACGGCAACATTGAGCACAGCCTTGCGCAAACACAGACTAAGATGCCGCAATAGTTCTCAGGCAACAGCCGAATTGCCCACCGCGGAGAGCTGATTCGCGGCATAATTAACAACTGACATATGAGTTTGATAGAACAGTTGCGAGGCGCTATGGAAGAATCGATGCACGTCGGCGAGCAGGAAACGAGCCTACAGGACCAGTCCTACCACACCATTCGACGCAAAATCGTCTACCTGGACTACAAGCCGGGCGAAAAGCTGGGCGTCAAGCAACTTTGCGACGACCTAGATATGGGGCGCACCCCTGTGCGCGAGGCTTTGGTTCGTTTGGCGCAGGAAGGCCTGGTGCGCACCGTGCCCCAGAGCGGTACCTACGTCTCGCCCATCAACCTCACCCTTGCCGAGAGTGCCTGTTACATCCGCGAGCATCTGGAAAAGCAGGTGATTGTGGAGTGCTGTGCGCGCGCCACGTCGGCCGGCATCGAGCAGCTCGACCGCGCCATCGTGCTGCAGGAAAAGGCCATGGCCGAAGAGGATCGCATCGGCTTCTTTTTGAGCGACAACCTCATGCATCACATGATTTTTAGCATCGCATGTCGCAGCACCGTGTGGTCGTGGCTCGAAGAGACCAATGCCGACCTGGAGCGCTTCCGCTGGCTGCGCGCTGCCACGCAGGTTCTCGACAATCAGGACATCGTGAACGAGCACAAGCAGATTCGCCGCGCTATCGCCGGTCGCGACCCCATCGAAGCGAGCTTTTTGGTCAGCAAGCACCTGCACATGATGTTCCGCAACCAAACCGAGGTTCTGGACCAGTTCCCCGAGTACTTCGAGACCAGCAAGCTCCGCTAACCTGCCAAAAAGGGACAGGTTTATTTTGGCAGGTTTTATCTGGGCAAATGCAGAAAAGGCCCGGCTCCGTCTTGATGCGGAGCCGGGCCTTAGTCGCTAGAATGGCGGAACCAACTACTCTACCGTGACGCTCTTGGCGAGGTTTCGGGGCTGGTCGACGTCGCAGCCGCGCAGGATGGCGACCTCGCGGGCGAGCAGCTGCAGAGGAACGCTCGCCGTGATGGGGCTGAACACGTCGCGGACTGCCGGCACGCGGATAATGCAGTCGGCGATCTTGTTGATCTCCTCGTCGCCCTCGGTGGCAACGACGATGACCTTGGCGCCGCGCGCCTTGCACTCCATGAGGTTCGACACGGTCTTGTCGTAGGTGGCACTCTTGGTGGCCACGGCGATGACAGGGAAGCCCGGGTCGATCAGCGCGATGGGGCCGTGCTTCATCTCGCCGGCGGCGTAGGCCTCGGCGTGCAGGTAGCTGACCTCTTTGAGCTTAAGCGCGCCCTCGTAGGAAATAGCGGCACCCATGCCACGGCCCACGAACAGCGCCGACTGCGCGTCCTTGCACAGCAGGGCGGCCTCATGAACGGCCTCGGTTTGGGTATCCAAAATCCACTGGATCTGCTCGGCCGTATCGGAAAGCTCGCGGAACAGCATGCGCGCCTGCTTGGTGGTCAAGCGGTACTTGACCTGCGCCAGCAGCAGGGCCAAAAGCGTAAGGCTCACGACCTGGCCGATGAAGCTCTTGGTCGAGGCGACCGCGATCTCCTTGTTGGCCTTGGTGTAGATGACGCCGTCGCTCTCACGCGCCACGGGGCTGCCCACCACGTTGGTGATGCCGAAGACCTTGGCACCCTTGATGCGCGCGTCGCGAATGGCGGCAAGGGTATCGGCCGTCTCGCCCGACTGGGACACGGCCACGACGAGCGTCGTCGGCGTGATGATGGGGTTGCGATAGCGGAACTCGCTGGCCGCCTCCACCTCGGTGGGGATGCGAGCCCAGCCCTCAATGAGATTCTTGGCAATGAGGCCAGCGTGATAGCTGGTGCCGCAAGCGATCACGTAGACGCGGTCGATGTCGTTGAGTTCCTCGAGCGAAAGGCCCAGCTCGTCGATGTCGAGCTCGCCGGCCGGCGTCATACGACCGACCAGCGTGTCGCGCACGACGCGCGGCTGCTCGTGGATTTCCTTGAGCATAAAGTCGGGATAACCGCCCTTTTCTGCCATGTCCAGGTCCCAGTCGATGTGGGTGACCTTGGGCTCGATAACGTTGCCGGCCTCGTCGGTGTACTCGACGCCTGCGGGCGTGAGCTTGGCAAACTGACCGTCCTCGAGCACCACGACATCGCGGGTGGCGTCGATGAGCGCGATGACATCGGAAGCAACATAGGAGCCGGTTTCACCCACACCGACTACGATCGGGGAATCCTTGCGGGCCACGGCGATCACGCCGGGCTCGTCAGCGCACACGGCGGCCAGACCATAGGCACCGACCACGTGGGTGCAAGCCTCGCGCACGGAGGCCATCAGGTCGTGCGTCTCGGCATAAGCCTCTTCGATCAGATGCGCGAAGACCTCGGTATCGGTCTCGCTCTTAAAGTGGTGGCCGCGGTCCTCCAGCTCTTCGCGCAGCTCGGCGAAGTTCTCGATGATGCCGTTGTGAACGATGGCGATACGACCGTCGCAGCTGGTGTGGGGGTGAGCGTTAACGACGGAGGGCTTGCCGTGGGTGGCCCAACGGGTGTGACCGATACCGCAGGTAGCGTCGCTGTCGATGTTGGAAAGCTCGCTCTCCAGGCCCGCGACCTTGCCCACGCGGCGGATGACGTCGAGGTGCGCCGCGGCGCCCTCGCCCACCTCGAGCGCGACGCCCGAGGAGTCATAGCCGCGATACTCCATACGCTTGAGACCTGTGACCAGGATGTTCTTTGCAATATCAGAGCCGGTGTAGCCGACAATTCCGCACATAGGATAAATCCCTTCGTCCGCTTGACTGCAAAACGTCCACGCACAGGGGGCGCTGAGACGCATAACGTTCGAGTATTGTACTCACGCAAACGCAAGCTGATATACCAGAAGTGGTATCTCAACTTAGATACCACCCGATGCACACACGTCCAGCCGGTCCAAACCACCACAATGGGGACAGGCACCTTCGTGGTGGTCGCGCTGGCAACGGCGTTTCCCCAGATAAAACCTGCCTAAATAAACCTGTCCCTTTTTGGTAGGTTTGGGATGCTACAATCTGGCTTGTACTTGAAACGCATCAAAGGGGCCGCTATGGCAAAGGTAAAAATCAGCGACGTCGCGCGCGAGGCCGGGGTTTCGTTGGGCACGGTTTCCAACGCGCTCAACCACCCCGAAAAGCTACGCCCCGAGACCCTCAAGCTCATCAACGAGACCATCAATCGCCTTGGCTACCTGCCCAACCAAAGCGCCCGTCAGCTCGCAGGCGGCGCCACCAAGTCCTTTGGCCTGGTGCTCCCCCGTCTCGATCACGGCTTTTCGCTCCAAATCGCCAGCGGCGCCCACAACGAGGCCCGCAAGCACGGCTACGACCTGCTCATCGCCAACGCCGATAACGACGATATTCTCGAGGACCATTACCTGCGCTACTTTATGGGCACCCAGATGTCCGGCGTCATGGTTCAGCCCATGGCATCCCCCGACTGGCACCCCGCCATGGCCAAGATGCCCGTGCCGATCGTCCATCTGGACATCCATTGCTCCGAGCCCGGCTACTACGTAGCGGCCGACAACGAGGCCCAGGGTCGCATCATTGCCGAACTTGCCATCGCCCGCGGTGCACGCCATATCACCGTTGTGGGTAGAGCAGCATTTATGCAACTCACCCTGCGCGTCCTTGGCATTCATAAGGCACTCGCCCTACACCCCGATATCAAGATCGAAGTCATCGACGCCGGCGAATGGAATACCGCCGCCGACGGCTACGGCATCGGCGCCCAAATCGCCGCGCGCCCCGCCGACGAACGCCCCGATTTTGTCGTCGGCCTGACCGACGTGTTGGCCTCGGGCGTCATCTCGGCGCTGGTCGACAAGGGCATCCCTGTCCCCGGGCAAGTACGCGTAGCAGGTTGCGATGGCAACCCGCTCGCTTGGAGCGGATCGGTCCCGCTCACTACGGTAGCGCCCCCGGGCTACGAGATTGGCCGCAAGGGCGTTCAATTGCTCATGGAGCAAATCGAGAACAAGGCCCCGGCGAAGACCAAGCACGTCCACATCGGCTCTGCCGCGCGCACCGTCACCGCAGTCACCGCCGCCGAGGATATCAACCGCCAAGAACTCGTGCGGCCGTTCCTGCTGGAACGCGCCAGCACCCAGGCAAGCAGCCAGACCGACGCCACGGCCATCAACCTAGGCGCGTATCTGTAGCACGCCCGCAAGTATGCTATGTCGCCGCTTAAGCAAAAGGGGCCCGACCATTGCCGGGCCCCTTTTGCTTAAGCGCAAACGTGGGCAATTGCTCGTTTCAACGCCGCAATTGTCTAGCGCGCGGCTTTAACTGCCGCCGAAAGGTCGAACAACGTATCGAGCACGGCCTCGCAGCCATCCACCACGTCCTGCGGCAGCGGAACAATGTCAGGAACGGCAAAGACGTGGCAGCCGGCCGTAATGCCCGAGACGCAGCCGTTGCGCGAATCCTCGACCACGGCACACTCCTCGGGAGCAAAGCCCGCGCGCTCGCAGGCGAGCAGATACATCTCGGGGTCGGGCTTGCCGTGCACGACGTCCTCGCCGCAGGTCACGGTCTCAAACTTGTCAAAGAGACCGAATGCTTTAAGGTTGCGCTCGGCGGTAACGTGGCGCGACGACGTCGCTAGACCCACGTGATAGCCCGCAGACAGCAGCTCGTCTAGGCACTCGGCGGCGCCGGCCTTAAGCTCCAGCTCGGTCTTGACCATCTCGTCGCGAATCTCCTTGTGGCGGACATAGATCGCCTCGGCGGTCTCGTGGCTGCCGTAATGCTTATCGAGGATGTCCATGACATCGGGTAGCGTGCGACCGATAAACTGATGGATCAGCGCATCATCAATCGCGAGCCCCAGCTCAGCGGCGCCTGCCTTCCAGGCCCTAATCCCCAAACGCTCGGTATCGACCAGCGTTCCATCCATGTCAAAAATAACAGCCTTGATCATATCGGTCCCCCTCGCCGGATTGCATTACTGCCACTCTACCGCACTTTACAAGCTTGTATATAACGTATATAGCATATTGCACTTTCGTTACATAGCTGGAAGTCTTATGACAAGCAGCTCGGTGGGATTATAGTTTCATCCGAGCTTTAATAACTGTAAGGAACTTTCATGCTTTCAGACACCGCCGCACCCGCAGAGGAGCTTCAGGACAAACTCGCAGCACTCGAGCAGCTGCTTTTGGCATACGGACGCGTCGCCATCGGCTTTTCCGGTGGTGTCGACAGCAGCTTTTTGGCCGCGGTCTGTGCCCGCATCATGCCTACCAATACCCTCCTCGTCCATCTCACCACGCCGCTCATCGGCACGCCCGAACAGACTTCGTTTGAGCAGTCCGTTGATGGGCAAGCTGATGAAGGGGCGCATTTTAAGCTCCCCGTGCTCAATCTTTCGGTCGATCAGCTGCAGCTCCCCCAGGTAGCCTGTAACGATGCCAATCGCTGCTACCACTGCAAGCACGCCGGCTTTACCGCCATCGTCAACCACGCCAAGTCGCTCGGCTTTCCCACCGTCATCGATGGCAGCAATGCAAGTGATCGCGGCGACTACCGCCCTGGTATGCGCGCGGCAAAAGAGCTCGGCGTACGCTCCCCTCTCATGGAGGTCGGCTTTACCAAGGACGAAGAGCGCGAGCTGCTGCGCGCATGGGGCTATCCCGTTTGGAACCTGCCGGCGGGAGCATGTCTTGCCACGCGCGTTCCCACGGGCGAGGAGCTTACGCGCGAGAAGGTCGATTTAATCCGCGCCTGCGAGGATTACCTGCACGATCTTGATCTGGCACAGGTACGCGCGCGCTTGATCGGCGGCTGCATGCATATCGAGGCCGCACCCGCAGATGTTGCCAAGATCGCCGCCCTCGGCGGTGCCGCCATCGACGACAAGGGCAAGACCCCGCTGCCCGCCGCCATCGAGTCCGCGCTGCGCGAGCTGGGCTGCGACCATATCTCCTCCGAGGTCACCCCCTACATCCACGGCAACATGAACCTGTAGGTTGCGCCGTTTTGACTGCGTTAACTGACCCGTCAAAAAGGGACAGGTTTATT
>CABTZA010000062.1 GCA_902489225.1 uncultured Collinsella sp. | reverse complement strand
TGGCGATGGCGAACCTTGGCGGCGGTGCCGGCAGTGTGTCGTTTGAGCACACTGATGGTTCGGGTTCGTTAGTGGAGCCGGGATCCGGCGATGCCTCGAGCGGAAAGACATCCGAAGGCTCTTCGCCTAAGGCGTCTGCCGCGGCAGAGGTTTATGTCGATGTTGATGGCGCCGTTGTGTCGCCCGGTGTATATCGTCTCAAGGACGGCGCGCGGGTGGCTCAGGCGATTGATGCCGCCGGCGGGCTGGCGCCCGAGGCAGACGTTACGGGGCTCAATCGGGCATCTAAGGTCGTCGATGGACAGAAGATTCACGTTCCAACGGTAGGGGAGCAGCAGGCGTCCATTGCGGAAGCTGGTGTTGATGGTGGGGCTTCCGCATCATCGGGCGTGAGTGGCGCAACAGGCCTAGTAAACATTAATACGGCAAGCGCGGCAGAGCTGCAGACGCTCTCGGGCATCGGTCCCTCCATGGCCCAGTCGATTATCGATGAGCGGACAAAGAACGGTGCTTTTGCCTCGGTTGACGATCTGATGCGTGTGTCGGGAATCGGCGAGAAGAAGCTTGCCAAAATCAAAGATTCCATCTGCGTATGAGTGCGACCGAGTGCGAGCATGTGATGCCTCCGCGGCCTCTGATGACGTGGACGATGGCCCTGTGTGCCGGCATGTGCATGAGCTGCGCCTTGGTGCTCAACGTGGCCGCCGATGCGCTGCTGCGGGAGCGGGCTTCGGCGGTCGGGCCGCTATGGGCCATTCCCGTTACGGCGGCGGTATTCGTTGTGCTGGCTCAATCTTGTGCGCGGCTTGCCCCTTGGAAGCGGTGGCTGTATGCCGCGTCCGTCGGTCTCGTGGCGGGAGCGGTCGTCTCGGCGTGGTGGGCTGTGGGCGTGCTAAGCGCCTCGAAGGCGCTCGACGGTCGAGCGGCAAGCAGCCTTGAGTTTGTCGTGCAGGGTGACCCATCCATAAACGACGACGTGTATTCCTATACCTGCGAGGCACGCACGGACGGTAAGAACTTGGCAATGGTTCGCCTATCGTGCGACCTCGAGCTCAAGGTCGGGGCGCACGTGCGTGTTATCGGTCGCGTTTCACGTTTTGAGAACGATGCGTATGGACGATCGCGTGTGCTCCGAGGCGAGGTATGCAAGGTAAAAGCCGTTCGGATTTTATCGGTCGATGAGGGCTCTCCGGGGCCGCTGCTTCGGCTGCGAAATGGGCTGCTTGCGTCCATCGCGCCTGCGACCGACCCGGCGCGTGCGTTCATAGCCGGTGTCGTCTGCGGTCGTTCGGCCGAGCTGCACGCCCAACCGGCGGGCGACTGGTTTTCGGTGACGGGAACGGCGCATCTAATCGCCGTCTCGGGCAGCCATTTGGCTATCGTGGGGTTTGTAATCGAGGGTGTGTTGCAAAAGACTCGGTGCTCACGTGGTCTTCAGCGGGCGATATTGGCGATAACGCTTGTGGGCTACGCTGCTTTTACGGGCGCGTCTCCCTCGGCCGTGCGCGCGTGCTGCATGGTGTTCACGACGCTTGTCGTAAACGGCGCGGGGCGTCGCCGGCACGGCGCATCGGCACTCTTCGCAACCATGTCCATCTTTGTGCTACTGCGGCCGACGGTGCTGTTCGAGATAGGCTTTCAGCTTTCATGTGCCAGCGTCTTTGCCATCCTGTGCTTTTGCCCGTACGCCTCCTACGCTTTGGGTGAGCTGGGTGTGCCATCGGGCATTGCCAGTATGCTTTCCGTCACACTGTGCTCGCAGTTGGCGACGCTCCCCATTACCATTCCTGCCTTCGGTACGTTCTCGCTCATTGCTCCGTTGGCAAATGCGGTCATTGGTCCGGTGGTGAGCGTACTGCTTGCTGTGTCGATCGTGCTGGTTCCCTTTTCGCTCGTGGGACCGTTGCGGGCTTGGGCGCTCGTTGTGCCCATGATTGCCGCCCGTTGCGCGCTGTTCTTCGAGCAGCTGTTTGCCGCCGTGCCGGGTGCATCCGTGAGCGTGCCGCCCGATAGCGTGTGGATTTACCTAGTGCCGTGTTTGCTGGCGGCCCTGCTGGTCTGGTGGCCGCGTCCCCGTGCACTCCCTATGGCGGTGGGGCTTGCATGTCTGGTGCTCTTGGCTGCGATTCCGTACGTCTTTTGGGATCGATTCGCTCCGCCTTCGGTGACGGTACTCGATGTGGGCCAGGCCGATGCGATTCTTATCCGCGAGGGCGGTGCAGTAGCGCTCGTCGACTGCGGGCTCGACGAGCGCGTGGTGGCGGCGTTGGTTCGCAATAACGTGCACCATATCGATGCCGTCTTTGTGACGCATTGGGATGAGGACCACTGGGGTGGTCTGCCTGCCGTGCTCGAACAGTTTTCGGTCGGAACGATTGCCGTGGCGGCGGATGCGCTGGAGGATGCTCCTGCCGAAGTATTGAACCGACCTGGCGTGGAGTATCGGCAGGTGCGCCGTGGGGATACGGTCGACATCGGCTCATTTTGCGCTCGCGTGATGTGGCCATTCGAGTCCGTGGATGGCGAGGGAAATGAGGACTCGCTTGTCCTGCTGCTCTCTTATATTCAGGAAGGCAAGGGCCTGCGTATGCTCCTCACCGGTGATGCCGAGCTCGACCAAGAACGGGAATTCGTGCAGGAGGTGGGGGATATCGATGTCCTTAAACTTGGGCATCACGGCTCTAAGGTTTCAGTCGATGGTGAGTCGCTGGACGTCCTGAAGCCTGAGCTTTCCCTCGCGAGCGCGGGCGAGGGGAATCGATACGGCCATCCGTCCGATGCCTGCATCGATGCCGTTAAGGAAGCGGGCGGTGTGTTCGCGTGCACTATCGAACACGGCGATATCACCATCACGCCGACCGCGAAGGGCTTTACGATGCGATGCCAGCGACCGTGACGACGTCGTTGGCGTGTGGTGGGCCCCTGGGCTAGAATGGCACGGAACGAATACGAAGGCCTGCGGGAGGGGAGCGCAATGTCCGAAATCGGTCTGCTGCCGGCATATCTGATCGTCGGTACCGACGGCGTCAAGCGCGATCACGCCGTCTCGCGTATGAAAGCGCGTCTGGAAAAGACGGGCATGGTCGAGTTCAACCTCGACGAGCGCGATATGACCAAAGACCCCGATATCGAGTCGATTATCGGATCGCTTAACACCTTTCCGATGGGCAGCGAGTTTCGCCTGGTAATCCTTGACGGCTGTTCAAAGCTCGCCAAGGCGGTCTCGGAGCCGCTTGTCGAGTATTTGGCGAGTCCCAGCCCCACAACGGTCTGCCTCATCATTGCCGACTCGCTTGCCAAGAACACACGCCTGTATAAGGCGATCGCCAAGATCGATAAGAAGGCCGTGATCGATTGCTCCGGCACCAAGCGCTGGGAGCTACCGCGTCGCGTGCAGCAGATGGCGACGCAGCGCGGCAAGTCGATCTCGACGGCGGCCGCCGAGGAGCTCGTCTCGCGTTCGGGCGAGAACACTCGCATGCTCGATAACGACTTGGCTAAGCTTGCCCAGATGGTCGAGGCGCCCCAGATTGAGCTTGCCGACGTTGAGCGCTGGATTGTACGTACGGCCGAGGTTCAACCCTGGGACTTTCTCAATGCGGTCTCGGCACGTGACATGCGACGCTCGCTCGAGCTTTTCAATCTATTGCCCGCCAAGAGCTACGTGTGGACTTACACGTTGCTGTGCGGCCGCATCCGCGAGCTTATCGTCGCCAAGGCGCTCGATGCGCGCGGACAGGGTCGTGAGCTGGCCGCAACGCTCAAGCTCCAGTCCTGGCAGGTCAAGAATCACTTGACCTGGGCACGTCGCTTTTCGATGGCAGAGCTCGTCGCGGCGCTCGAGGGGGCGGTCGATGTAGAGCTCGCGCTCAAGGGTTCGGCCGATTCTGAGGCCGCGCTTTTGCTCTGGATTACGAACATCTTGAGAAAATCGTGATGATACCTGCCTATTTGACAAATTCGTTCTATCCCTTTGAGGGGGAGCGTGCTATAGTAGGCGCTTGCATGACCTCACCGTGTCTCAGAGGTGTCATACATTTTTTGCAAGGAACTCGAAAGGAACTCCAGAAGTGGCAAACATCAAGTCTCAGAAGAAGCGTATCCGCACCAATGAGGCAGCTCGCATGCGTAACAAGGCTGTCAAGTCCGAGCTCAAGACGCTGACCAAGCACGTCCAGTCCGCCGTCGCCGAGGGCGACGCCGAGAAGGCCCAGGCTGCCCTCAAGACCGTCACCAAGCGTCTCGACATGGCTGCCGCCAAGCATGTTATCCACAAGAACCAGGCTTCCAACCGCAAGTCCGGTCTTGCCAAGCTCGTGAACAGCATCAACGCTTAAGTTGTAAATTTCACACCACACAGATTACGCGCATAAATGGAGCCTGTTTTATGGAACAGGCTCCATTTTTTGTACCGCTCGGGTAAGATAGTCCGCATGAATACTTCAATTGACATTTCCCACATCCGCAACTTCTCGATTGTTGCGCACATCGACCATGGCAAGTCCACGATCAGTGACCGCATTCTCGAGCTCACCCATACCGTCGACGAGCGCGACATGGAGTCGCAGCTGCTCGACACCATGGATATCGAGCGCGAGCGCGGCATCACGATCAAGTCCAATGCCGTTCGCGTGTCCTATGACGCCGACGATGGCGAGACGTATCAGTTCAATCTGATCGATACGCCGGGCCACGTGGACTTTACCTATGAGGTCTCGCGCTCGCTGGCAGCCTGTGAGGGCGCGGTGCTCGTTGTCGACGCCACACAGGGCGTCGAGGCACAGACCGTCTCCAACGCGACGCTTGCCATGAACGCCAATCTGGACATTGTGCCGGCCATCAACAAGATCGACCTGCCCTCGGCTCATCCCGACGAGGTTAAGACCGAGATCGAGGATGACCTGGCGATCCCTGCCGATGATGCCGTGTGTGTCTCGGGCAAGACCGGCGAGGGCATCCACGATCTGCTGGAGTCCATTGTCTTTCTGATCTCTCCGCCCAAGGGCGATGCGAATGCGCCGCTCAAGGCACTCATTCTGGATTCATACTTCGACGAGTATCGTGGCGTCGTCGCCACGGTGCGCATCTTTGACGGCTCCATCAAAAAGGGCGATACCTTGCGCATGATGCAGGCAAAGGGCGACTTTTTGGTCGATGGCGTGGGCGTCAAGCGTCCCGCCGAGACGCCGGTCGACGCGCTGACGGTCGGCGAGGTCGGATACGTGGTCACGGGCCTGAAGGACCCCGAGGCCGTTCGCGTGGGCGACACCCTTACCTGGGCGTCGAACCCCTGCCCCGAGCCGCTTCCCGGTTACCGCGAGGCTAAGCCCATGGTCTATACGGGCCTGTTCCCGATCGATAACAAGGACTACGAGAACCTGCGTGACGCGCTCGATAAGCTGCATGTCAACGACCCGTCGTTGGTGTGGGAGCCCGAGACTTCGGTGGCGCTCGGCTTTGGTTTCCGCGTTGGCTTCTTGGGCCTGCTGCATATGGAGGTCGTCAAGGAGCGCCTGGAGCGCGAGTTCAACCTGGACCTGATTGCCACGAGCCCTTCGGTGGACTATCACGTCTACAAGACCGACGGCGAGATGATTGATGTTCGCAGCCCGCAGGATCTGCCCGAGGCTACGCGCATCGAGCGCATCGAGGAGCCCTACCTCAAGGCCAAGATTATCTGTCCGCCCGAGTATACGGGTGCCGTCATGCAGCTCGCTATCGAGCATCGCGGCATTACAACCGACATGATCCATCTCACGAGCAAATCGGTCGAGATGCGTTTCGACATGCCGCTTGCCGAGCTCATTCTGGACTTTTTTGACCAGCTCAAGAGCCGCACCAAGGGTTACGCCTCGCTCGACTACGAGTTCAACGAATATCGCCCCTCCGAGCTCGTCAAGCTCGACATCCTGCTTTCGGGCGACGAGGTGGACGCGCTGTCGTTTATCGTGCACAAGGATAAGGCTTATGGCCTGGCCCGCGGTCTGTGCGACAAGCTCAAGGAAATCATTCCGCGCCAGCTGTTCGAGGTGCCTATCCAGGGCGCCATCGGCAACAAGATCATTGCCCGCTCTACCGTCAAAGCGCGCCGCAAGGACGTGCTGGCCAAGTGTTATGGCGGCGATATCTCGCGAAAGCGCAAGCTGCTCGAGAAGCAGAAAGAGGGCAAAAAGCGCATGAAGGCCATCGGCTCGGTCGAGGTTCCGCAGGAGGCCTTTATGGCGATTCTCAAGGTGGACGAGTAGGTCCATGGCACTTTCTGAATACAGCAAGCGGTTGCTTGGCGCCTATGCCGAGCAGCCGTTCCTTATGGCTCCCATGGCGGGCGTGACCGATCCCGCCTATCGCATCATGTGCCGCCGCCGCGGTGCCCATCTTGCCTATAGCGAGATGGTGAGCGTGGCGGGCCTTGCCTATGCCAGCAATAAGACGTGGCGCCTGGTACTGCCGGCCGATGAGGAGCAGCAGATCTGCGTGCAGCTCTTTGGCTCCAAGCCCGATCAGTTTGCGAGCGCTGTTGCTGCCGTCGAGGAGCGTGTGGGCGATCGCCTGTCGCTGATCGATATCAACATGGCCTGCCCGGCTCGCAAGGTCGTCACCAAGGGCGAGGGCTCGGCGCTTATGCGCACTCCCGATCTGGCCGAGCAGATCGTCGAGGCGGCGGTGGGCGCGGCGCATGTGCCCGTGACCGTAAAAATCCGTAAGGGCTTTTACGCCGAAGACCGCAACGCCGCGACGTTTGCCCAGATGCTTGAGGGAGCAGGGGCCGCCGCGGTGGCGGTACATGGTCGCTGCGCCACGCAGCTCTATACGGGCCAGGCCGATTGGTCGGTCGTCGATGAGGTGGCCGACGCCGTCGAGATTCCCGTTATCGGTTCGGGCGATGTGTTCTCGGCAGAGGACGCTGCTGAGCATCTGCAAAGCTCGGGTGCCAGCGCGGTGTTTATCGCGCGCGGCATCTACGGCAATCCATGGGTGTTCGGCGATGCCCGAGCCCTTGCACTCGATGGCACGCCGGTTCCTTCTCGCTCCTCGGTTGAGCGCCTGGATGCCCTGCGCGAGCACCTGACGCTCACGCACGAGCTGTTGCCGCTCATGTCGCGTGCCCGCACGTACGCAAGCTGGTATCTAAAGGGCATGCCCCATGCTGCCGCCTGGCGCGCTCAGGTGGTGCGTTGCTCCACATACGAGGAGTTCATGGCACTGGTCGATGATATCGAGCACGATGTGGTGGCCTGTGAGGCCGCACTTGCCGCCGGCGAGTCGGTGCCCGCTCATCCGTTGGAGGCCTAACGGTGGCCGTTACCGCGCTGTACGTGCATGTGCCGTTTTGCGCCCAAAAATGCCGGTACTGTGACTTTGACTCACGCAGTTTTGCTCCGTGCAACATGAGCGTTGCGCTCGATACCTATTTTGAGCAGTTGTATGCGCGCCTCGATGCTTTTGGCGACGCAGGCGCGCTTGCACAGATCCGCACCGTCTATGTTGGCGGCGGCACGCCGTCGCTGGCGGGGGAGCGTTTGGTAGAATTTGCCCGGCGTATCTCTGCGTGGTGCAAGCCTGTTGAGTTTACCTGCGAGGCCAATCCCGAATCGCTGACCGCAGAGCTTGCCACTGCGCTTGCCGGGGTGGGTGTCACGCGCGTCTCTCTGGGCGTGCAAACGCTCGATAACGCCGAACTTACCGCCATCGGCCGCATTCACGATGCCGATCGGGCGCTCGCTGCCATCACGACGGTCAAGGACGCTGGGCTTGTCGTGTCGTGCGACCTGATGTGCGGCCTTCCCGGGCAGACCGACCTAAGCTGGCAGCGCACACTCGATGGCGTGTTGGCGGCGGCGCCGCATCATGTGTCGGTGTACCCGCTCACGCTCGAGGAGGGCACGCCGCTCTATCGCATGGCGTGTCGCGACGAGTCGCTCGAGCCCGACGAGGATTTTCAGGCTGCATGCATGGATGCGGCGCGTGAGCGCCTGAGTGCGGCCGGCTATCATCCGTATGAGGTGGCAAGCTACGCGCTCGACGGCCATGAGTGCGCCCACAACATTGCCTATTGGACCGGACAGGGCTATTTGGGTTTGGGCCGCTCTGCCGCCGGTATGCTCGACGCCGAGGATTTCGATCGCTTGGCCGGGCTGTTTCCCGACGTGCTTGCTCGCGGCGATGCGTATCGCGTGCGCTTGGTGCAACGCGACGATGCCGCGACGACGTTTGATGCCGAGTATCTGTCGCAGCGCGAGGCGGCGGCCGAGGATTTGATGCTTGCCTGTCGCATGACGCGTGGCATTGGGCCCGATCTGTTGGTTCGCTCGGCAAGCGTGATCGCTGCAGATGAGTTGGCGGCGGCCTGCGACCGTGCGGTCGAGTTGGGCCTTGCCACCTGGGTGCCCGATCATATTGAAGGACATGCGGGGCGCGTCACCTCGAAAGACGTTATCGCAGGTCGCGTCCGTGCTCGTTTAGCGCCCACTCACTTGGGCTGGCTCGATGGAAATGTGCTGTTCGAGCTGTTTTGGGGTCTAGCCTAGGCCGCTCGGGTAGAATTACCGCAATATATACGCTGCTGTGAGCAGGAGGTTGCCGCGCATGGCGACGATGAACGAAAAAGATTACTACGAGATTTTGGGTGTCTCCAAGGACGCCACCTCGCGTGATATACAGAAAGCCTTCCAGCAAAAGGCCCGCAAGCTCCATCCGGACGTCAACAAAGAACCGGATGCCGAGGAAAAGTTCAAAGAGGTTTCCGAGGCCTATGCTGTGCTTTCGGACGAGCAGAAGCGTGCGCGCTACGACGCCATGCGCTCGGGCAATCCCTTTGCCGGCGCTCCCACGGCTTCGCCCTATGGCGGCGGTTACGCCGGCAGCGCGGGCTACGGCAATCCCTTTGAGGGCGGCTTTCCCTTTGGTGGCGCCTGGGGTCAGCCGCGTCGCGGGCAGGCTGCCTATAATCCCGAGAACGGCGCCAACGTGGTCGTCGATATTAAGCTCGACGCCAAGGAGGCCAAGGGCGGTGCCCGCAAGACCGTCCGCTATACGCGCTTCGATACCTGTGGTCACTGCGGCGGTTCGGGCTCTGTTTCGTCCGAGCATGCACATACCTGTCCGAGCTGCGGCGGTCGCGGCCACATCGATGTCGACCTGTCCTTTCTGTTTGGTGCCGGCACGTTCCAGTCTGTCTGCCCTGAGTGCGGTGGCTCCGGTAAGGTCGTCGCCGACCCCTGTCCCGATTGCGGCGGCAGCGGGCGAACCCGTGTGACCTCCGAGCAGACGATTGAGTTTCCCGCCGGCACGCACGATGGCGACGAGGTCCGTATTGGCGGCATGGGTCACGCCGGCACCAACGGCGCCTCTGGCGGTGATCTGGTCGGTCGGGCCCATGTTGAGGCCGAGCGCCTGGAAGGCAAGGCCCGTACCGGTTTTTACCTGATGGGCATCGTGGCGCCGTTTTTGGTGCTATCGGCCATCTCGGGCGTGTTCTCGGCCTTTGCCGTGATGTGCTTTATTCCGTTTACCATGGGCCTGTTCATGGTGCTTTCGGACGGTGTGCTTCATCGCAGCCTGCTGTGGTGGAAGCGCGG
>CABTZA010000061.1 GCA_902489225.1 uncultured Collinsella sp. | reverse complement strand
GCCAGCGTCACCCATTCGATCTTGCCCTCGCGCGTGGCACCGGAATCCTCACTGGTATCGATCACGTACGCGCCGCACAGTCGATCGGTTACGCCGTCTTTTTGCACATACACATCCACGTAGCTGCCCACGCCCGCAGCACCGCCGACCGAGTGCTCGGCATCGACCGCCACCGAAACGGCGACTTTGCCCTTAGGCACCTCGAGCTTGTGGCTCTCGGCCTTGGTGTAGACATTGCAGATCACGGCGTTTTTGGGAATACGTGAAGTCGTCACGTCGCCGCGTACCTGGCGCAGCTCGGTCGCCGCGTCACGCGGCAGCAAACTCGTCAGCCATTCCTGGGTTATGACATTGGTCTCATCGAGGGTCTCGCCCACATCGATATCGCGCGCCGCGACGCATACCTCGACGCGATCGCCACCATACTTGGCCAAGGTCTCAGCCTGGACCTGTTCGGCTTGCGAGCGGATCGACGAGCCGTAAACCATGCAGAGCAGAGCAGCGAGCACGCCCGCGACCAGACTGATGGCGATGCGCTTGCTCTTGTTCACGGCCGCTCCTCTCATGGCAGTGCCGGGCGAATGCCCGTACCACCATTGTCTGGGCGGTCAGAGTGCAAAGCGGCGCAATCGCGATCTTGGTTTTCGATGTCAAACCAATCGCTAACCAAAAGCTGACCAGCCCGTCAAGCTCGTGGCAAGGTTTTGGTCAGCACGTCAGCAAACTGCATATTTCGAGGCTTTTCCGCAGCAAAAAAGCCGTCTCCCGAACAGTTGGGAGACGGCTGTCATAGGAAAAATCAATTACAGATGGACATCGGGATCGAGCATTTGAGCGCTCACGCGCATGGATGACGCCAAGTTTTGGAACGTTTCCAGACGCAGACTGTCGATCTGCCCGGCGTCCTCGGCCTCGCGAACGGCGCAACCCGGCTCATGGGTATGTGTGCAATCGCCAAACCGGCACGCGCGCGATGCCTCAACAATCTCGGGGAAGGCGCGCGCCAGACCCCGCTCGTGACCCACGAGCGGTAGGCTGCGCAGGCCCGGGGCATCGGCGATCACACCGGCGTCGCCCGGCAGCGCCACCATCACGCGCGCGACGGTAGTGTGACGGCCCTGGTCGTCGCGTTCGCGCACACCGCCGGTCGCCAACGTATCGTGGCCCAGCAGTGCATTGAGCAGCGTCGACTTGCCGGCACCCGACTCGCCCAGAATCATGGCGCAGCTCCCGGCAGGCACGCAGGCACGGACCTCGTCTAGGCCGCGGCCCTCGGCAGAGGACGTAACGATCACGCGCACGTCCGGACCCACCAGGCGGCGCACGCGGTCCAGATCGCGCTCGAGCTCCTCGGCATCGCAGCGGTCAGCTTTGGTGAGCACCACCACCGGCTCGGCATCGCAGTCGAGCGCCAACACCAGCGAGCGCGCCACGCGGTCGAGCAGCACCTCACCGGCACCGAGCGCCTGCACGATTAGCACGCTATCCACGTTGGAGCAGAGCACCTGGCGCTCTCCACGGGCACGGCCGCGCCAACGCTCAAAGCTCGTACGGCGCGGCAGAACGCACTCAATCACGCCCATATCGTGCCCGGGAGCGCGGCGCACCGCCACACGGTCGCCCACGGCGGGCAGCAGCACCTCGTCCTCGCCGCGCGACTTGGCAAACCCCACGGCATGCTCGGCACGAAAGGTATCGTCGGCCGTCGCCACCAGCGGAAACCCGCGATCTAAGCGCACCACGGCGCCAAGCTGCATCTGCTCGGGCTCCTCAGCATGTGCGCAAAAGTCGTCAAATGCCGCCCGCTGAACCCCATCGACCGGCAGGTCATCAAACGCCGGGACATCCTGCAGCGCGTCAAGTCCCGGCACGCTTGCCAGCAACTCCTCGGCAGACGCGGGAGCCTCGGTCGCAAGCTTCCGACGACGATCGCGCTTAGCCCGCGCCCCCGTCGTCTTTTTCTTCGCCTTAGCCTTAGCCTTGCCCACAAGCGCCTCCCAGCACCATAAATCACAACTGAGCAGGTATTTTAAATCAAAAAGAGCTGGCCGGGCAAAGCCCGACCAGCTCACAAACTTTCCCTCAACCCTTTTTCATCCGCGCGGGAGTAAAGCCAGCAAGGATACCGTAGGGCCCACCCCGGGAGTGTTTTCTTCCGAGCGATCCCGCAGCGCGAAGCGCGAGGACCAGCGAAGAAGAAAACACGCAGGGGCGGGCCCGGACAGGTTAACTTACTCCTTCTCGACCGCGCGCATGATCGCCTTGTAGATCTCCATCAGCGGGATGATCAGGAAGGCCAGGCCCAGCGCGGCAAGAACGCCCTTGAGCTCAAGCGTCACAGGGCCAAAGAACATCTCGGCAAGCGTCGGCTGTACGGTCACGATCACCGTCAGCACCAGCGCCAGCGCAGCGGAAGCCCACAGCCACTTGTTCTGCTTCTTCATGGTGAACAGCGACGCACGACGGCTGCGCATATTGAAGCAGTGGAAAATCTCGACCATGTTGAGCGTGATGAACGCCATCATCACGCCTTCCTCGTCGGCATTGCCGGCGATCATATCAGCGATGTGAATGTAGCCCATGTCAAAGTACACGCCCACAAAGAAGCTCGCCAGCACCAGCACGGTGATGATCAGACCCTGGACCACGCAGTCCAGACCCATATGTCCGGCAAAGACACCGTCCTTGGCGTTGCGCGGCTTGCGCTTCATGATGTCACCCTCGGCATCCTCCATGCCCAGCGCGAGCGCGGGGAAGCAGTCGGTGACCAGGTTCACCCACAGCAGCTGCACCGGCTGGAAGATGGTAAAGCCGATGAGCGTG
The DNA here is from genome assembly GCA_902489225.1 of uncultured Collinsella sp. GTDB lineage: Bacteria > Actinomycetota > Coriobacteriia > Coriobacteriales > Coriobacteriaceae > Collinsella. Next base: position 6,968 of record CABTZA010000061.1, on the reverse strand, counting down.
GCGATAAACACCGAGAACACCTCAGCAAGGTTGGCCGAAAGCAGGAACTGGATGACCTTGCGGATGTTGTCGTAGATGCGACGGCCCTCTTCGCAGGCACCGATGATGGTGGCGAAATTGTCGTCGGCAAGCACCATGTCGGCGACGTTCTTGGTGACATCGGTACCGGTGATGCCCATGCCAACGCCGATGTCGGCGCGCTTGATGGACGGGGCGTCGTTGACGCCGTCGCCCGTCATGGCCACGATCTGGTCGCGCGACTTCCAAGCCTCGACGATGCGTGTCTTATGCTCGGGCTGGACGCGGGCATACACGCCGTAGTCCTCGATGTGCGCGTCGAGTTCCTCGTCGCTCATGCGATCGAGGTCGGCACCGGTGATGGCATGGCTGCGATCGGTGACGATGCCCAGCTGCTTGGCGATGGCCACGGCGGTGTCGATGTGGTCGCCCGTGATCATGACGGTGCGGATACCGGCATCGTGCGCCTCGCGGATGGCGTCGGCGACCTCGGGACGAACCGGGTCAATCATGCCGGACAGGCCGCAGAAGACCAGGTCATGCTCGAGCGCGGCGGGACTGCAGTCGGCCGGGACCTCGGTGTAGGTGCGGCTTGCCAGCGCCAGCACGCGCAGGGCCTCGTCGGCCATGGCCTTGTTGGCGGCCACGAGCTCGGCACGACGTTCCTCGGTCAGGGGGACAACCTTATCGCCCTCGTAGATATGGGTGCACAGGCCGATCACCACGTCGGGCGCGCCCTTGGTGTACTGCTCGTACTCGCCATCCAGGGTCTCGACGACCACGGACATCATCTTACGGCCCGAGTCGAACGGGGCCTCGCCCACGCGCGGGTGCTCGACAGTCAGGCCAGTAAGACCAGCCTTGCCGGCATCGTTGACGAGCGCGCACTCAGTCGGCTCACCAACGGCCTCGCCCAGGTCCTCGTCCCACTGGGCATCGGAGCACAGCGCCATACCGGCCAGGAACTTCTCCTTAGGCGCAGCGAGCTCGTGCTTGACGACGGTCATCTTGTTTTGGGTAAGGGTACCGGTCTTGTCGGAGCAGATGGTCTGCGTGCAGCCAAGGGTCTCGACGGCAGAGAGCTTGCGGATAATCGCCTGGCGCTTGGCCATTTTGGTCACGCCGAGCGAAAGCACGATAGTCACGACGGCAACCAGACCCTCAGGGATGGCGGCGACGGCAAGCGAGACAGCGACCATAAAGGTATCGAGCAGCGCGGTCGGGTCGGTGAGAACGTTGCCCACGCCGTGGCGGATGATGTCGACGCCAAAGATAACGACGCAGATGACGATAACCATGATAGTGAGGATGCGGCTGAGCTCGGCAAGCTTCACCTGCAGCGGCGTGAGCTCTTCCTTGGCCTCGGCCAGGGCGCCGGCGATCTTACCCATCTCGGTGTTCATACCGGTACCGACTACGACGGCGCGGCCACGGCCGTACACCACGGTGGAGCCCATGTAGCACATGTTCTTGCGGTCGCCGAGCGGCACGTCGTCGGTGCCGGCGGCGAGCTCGATCACGTTGGCATGCTTCTCGACGGGCACGGACTCGCCGGTAAGGGCGGCCTCCTCGATCTTCATCGTGGCGCTCTCGAGCACGCGGCAGTCGGCCGGGACGGAGTCGCCCGCCTCGAGCATGATCACGTCACCGGGCACGAGCTCGGCGCTCGGCAGGTGCACGAGCTTGCCGTCGCGCAGCACCTTGGACTGCGCCGCGCTCATCTCCTGCAGGGCCTCGAGAGCCTCCTCGCTTTTAGCCTCCTGGACCACGCCCAGCACCGAGTTGACGATAACGACGAACATGATGATGGCGACATCGGCAAAGTCCGCCTCGCCCTTGACCATGCCCGTGAGCGCGCTGATGACGGCGGCAACGATCAGCATGATGACCATGGGGTCGGCCATCTGCTCAAAGAAGCGCTCCCACAGCGGCGTCTTCTCGGCTTCCTCGAGCTTGTTAGGGCCTGTCTTAGCGAGGCGCGACGACGCCTCGTCGTCGCTCAGGCCGAGGTTCTCATCGACACCTTGGTCGCTGAGCACCTCCGCCGCGGCGGACAGGTATTCCTTTTGCATATAGAGTCCCCTCCTGGGATTCGGGCCACTCAGCAGATTGATGCCCGATCATAATTCCCAGGAGAAGGGCAAGGGCTCATCAAGGCTGCCGTGCTGAGCGGCAGTTGATAGTGGAGCTATGGTACCCCAAAGCAACGCGTCTAGCCAAAACAATCCATTTGGAAATATGGTCCATAAGCAACGGTGCAGACCGTGTGATGCTCAATACTGATAAAACGTTTTTTCTTCGGCGCATCATCAAATTGAAATATCGCCCAGATAGCAGCGGTTAGAACGGTTGGTAAAGTTTTTGCATATACCGTTTTTCCGCAAAAAATGAACTTCTAATTCGGCATACGGTCGATTTTTTGGGGTATTCGGACGCCATTTCGTTATAATCAACTCGGTTTTATTTCTTATGGTTTATCTATCAGCGCAAGACGATGTCAGATGGAGGTCTGAATGTACAAGCGCACCAAGATTGTATGCACCATGGGTCCCGCCTGCGATAGCGACGAGACCATCCGCGAGATGATCAAGGCGGGCATGAACGTCGCCCGTTTTAACTTCTCGCACGGCTCCTACGACGAGCACCACGGTCGCATCGAGCGCGTCCGTCGTATTTCCAAGGAGCTCGGTATGCCCGTCGGCATCCTGCTCGACACCAAGGGCCCCGAGGTCCGCACCGGCCTTCTGGTCGACGGCAAGAAGGTTGCCGTCAAGACCGGCGACAAGATCGTCGTCACCGCTCAGCCCACGACCGAGGATTTCCACGGCACCTCTGAGCACATCTCCCTCGACTACCTGGCTCTGCCCTCCGAGGTCGAGAAGGGCTCCCTCATCCTGATCGATGACGGCCTGGTTGCCCTCGAGGTCGAGTCCGTCGACGGCCAGGACATGACCTGCGTCGTTAAGAACGACGGCCTGATCGGCGAGCGCAAGGGCGTCAACATGCCCAACGTCAACATCTCGTTGCCCGCCATCACCGAGCGCGATCGTCAGGACATCCTCTTTGGCCTGACCGAGAACATCGACTACATCGCCGCTTCCTTCATCCGCGACGGCGAGTCCGTCCGCGGCATCCGCGAGCTTTGCCGCGAGAACGGCGGCGAGCACGTGACGATCTTCCCGAAGATCGAGTGCGCCCTGGGCGTCGAGAACTTCGACGAGATCCTCGAGGCTTCCGACGGCATCATGGTCGCCCGTGGCGACCTGGGCATCGAGATCAAGCCCGAGCTCGTTCCGCACATCCAGAAGGAGATCATCGCCAAGTGCAACGCGGCCTACAAGCCCGTTATCACCGCTACGCAGATGCTCGACTCCATGCAGCAGAACCCGCGCCCGACGCGCGCCGAGGTTGCCGACGTTGCTAACGCCATTTACGACGGCACCGACGCCGTTATGCTGTCCGGCGAGTCCGCTGCCGGTAAGTACCCGGTCGAGGCCGTCAAGATGCAGGCCAGCATTGCTCTCGAGACCGAGAAGTACCTCCCGGCTCACGCTCCGCTCGAGGTTCCGACTGACGCTCACGGCACCCGCGTTGTCAACAACGTTGTGGGTATGTCCGCTGTGAACATGGCCACCACCGTTGGCGCCAAGTGCATCACCGTGCCGACGACCACCGGCCGTACTGCTCGCCTGATCTCGCACTTCCGTCCCAACATGCCGATCTGCGCGTTCTCCCGCCACGAGTGGGCCGTCCAGCAGATGATCATGTACTGGGGCGTTATCCCGCACCAGGCCGAGATTACCCAGGGCACCGTCAACGGCACGATCGTCAAGGCGATCGAGACCGCTAAGGAGCTCGGCTACGTCGAGGCCGGCGACCTGACCGTCGCCACCGCTGGCGATCCCCGCATGAGCGTCCAGCTCGAGGACAAGGTCTCCTCGACCAACGTCGCTTACGTCGCTCAGGTGCGCTAAGTCGTACTTGCAAGCACACTTGCATCGCAAAGGGCCCGGAAGGCGAAGCCTTCCGGGCCCTTTTTCTGTGCCAATGCCGGCGCACGGCAAAACACACACTCATTTCTTTACCAAAAGCGCGAAATCCACCCTTCGAGACCCAATGAATAAAGTCCCAAGCGCTAAAAGTGTTCGCCCGGTGGCAAACCCACACCTTAACCGACGCTGCTAAATCGTTTTAGCAAGAGCCGGATTGACCTGCTTTTCGGAAGTATGCGGCAAATTCTGATACCTCCGAGCACACCCCGTTTTTTCGCAACAAAATGCCTGATAAACTAGCCTCAAAAGCCAGGTCTGCTCACAAGGTTTAGATTTTGCCGCATACTTCCGAATTGACACTGGCATCGCACGGTCCAAAAGCATATTTCGACCAGGAGGACGTCATGGACCTGACGCTATGCGGTCAATCCGCTTTTTACTATCACCGTATCTCGCCACAGATATTAGGCCTTTACCCTGCCATTAGCCTTGGCAATATGGATCGCAGATGTTGCGGCCTCGGAAGTCATGAAGTTGTAAAAGACCTGCTTCACGCACCGCTTCACAGGATTGCATTCACTCGGGCACAATCCGGGTCGCGAAGCCTGTTTAAATCGCACCTCCTGACCCAAGAGCCGCCTCCCGGGTCGTTTAGGCAAACCGAGCATGGGTTTGATGTCACATCGCCCGAGTTCACACTGCTCAACCTTGCTACGCAGGTCTCACGCAACCAGCTGCTTATGGCGTGTTATGAGATGTGCAGCTCGTTTGCTGTGTATACACCCTGCAAACGAGCGCAACGGCAACTTGATGAAGCTATTTCGCTTAAGCTCATTCCACCCAACTGCGGCTGGGAGCGGGTTATCGACGTCAACGGCAAGGATACCAATCTGTGGAAGCGCACGCCGCTTCTTTCCGCAGCGGATATCGCCGCGTTCGCCAAGCAGGCCGCAGGCCTGCGCGGTGTTAAGCAGCTCCGCTGGGCCGCCGAACGCATGACAGGACAGACCGCCTCGCCCTTCGAAGTACAGACCTCCATGCTTATCTCGCTCCCCCGCGACGAGGGCGGCATGGGCATCAACATCGCAAACAACGTGCGCATCCCACTCAGCGACGCCGCGCGCTCGCTGTATGACAAAACCTGCTGCTACGCCGATATCCTCATCGAAAGCGCCACCGACAGCATGGGTGTCATCCTTGAATGCCAAGGCCGCTCCGCCCACGACAGCGAAGCCGCGAGCCTCTCCGATGCCGAGCGCGCCACCGCGCTCACAAGCATGGGCTACGACGTCATCCAAATTACCTTTGGCCAGATTAAGGATAAGAAGAGCTTCGACCACATAGCCGAGCTCATCCATAAAAAGGCTGGACTTTCCTACACCCCAAAGACCAAACAGGAGCGCGCCGCCGAAGTCACCCTGCGGCAAGAGCTACTTGTCAATTGGGTTGAGCTATTCACCGCCAAGCCGGCCAGCTAGCAGCTAGCAATCAGGGGAAGCGCAGGCATATCGGGCGATTCGACGCGAGCCGCAAATCCCGCCTCGGTTAGCTCGATGACCTCGGTAAACGTTGTATCGAAAAACTCCTCGGTTAGCAGGCGATACGGCGGATGATCGGACTCGCCGGGGTTTTCGCGTACAATCTCGTGCATAACGCCGATGGTCTTGAGCACATACTCCTTATGGATGGGATACTGCCCAAAACGTGTCGCCGCAGTATACAGGCGATCGGTCGCGCGCGGAATCGAAACAATGCCGAGCGTCTTGCCAAACCAGTCAAAGTCGCCTTGCTTTTTAATGCGGAACTCCTCGCACGGCTTGCCGCCGTGCGCCTCCAGGTACTGATTCACGCGCGTATTCCATACGGTATCGGCCACCAGATGCGACCAGACACCCAGTGTCAAATCGAGCAACGACTGCGCCACATCTTCGGATGCAAGCGAGAACTCACAGGCGCCGGGACCGGCAACCGGCTCGGCATCCCTGTAGCGCTGGGGATAGTGCACGCGATTCAGTCGCTCGCGCTCCTCGACAATCGAGGTCGCCGCGGCTGGCGCACCGGTGGGCGAACTTTTAAGCAACGGTGCCACATAGGTATCCCAGAACTCATGCTCACGAGGCTTAGGGATAGGCTCGGGCTTTGCAAAGTGCGTAATGCGGTACGGGATGGGATCGGCGATGCCAGGGACCATATAGCCCACGAAGATATCCGGAACCACGCAGCCAAACAAAAAGGCATTGCGGTCGCGCACGCTATTGGCAAGTGCACCGGTGCGCTCCAGCAAACGCTCCGTCTGAGCGATATGAATGTTCCAGCTTGGCATAGCCACCCCCATAAAAAACCTGGATAACTATACCATCACGGCAAAGCCGCGCGGGCGGCTACGCACGCTCTACGCAGCAACTAGTCCGTAGTACCGCTTTCGGTTCCATACGACGGCGAAGGCGTCTCGACCACATGGTGATATCGATCGATATAGATTGCACGGGCACCCAGGCGTCGCACCAAATCCTGGTGATGCGTGCTCATCAAGACCGTCTTACCCGCCGCGACGTAGGCCAGCAAGAAGTTGACCACGATGTCGCATGAATCCTCGTCGAGCCCATTGGTGGGCTCATCGAGCACTAGGATATCGGGGTTCATCGATACAACTGCCGCCAGCGCCACACGCTTCTTTTGCCCGCCCGAGAGCTGATAGGGAGAGGCGTCGGCAAGGTCGGCAACCTGGAACAGCCCCATGGCATCGCGCACGCGGCGCTCGAGCTCGTCTGCCGGCAGCCCCATCTGCGCGGGACCAAAAGCAACTTCCTCGCCCACCGTGGCGCAGAACAGCTGGGCATCGGCGTTTTGGAATACGAAGCCCACGCGCTGGTGGAACTTCTGAGCAGCAGCAGAATCCTTCAGATACGCCGCATCGACCACGTGCCCGTCAAACAGGTATGCCCCTGCGTCCGCGAG
>CABTZA010000060.1 GCA_902489225.1 uncultured Collinsella sp. | reverse complement strand
CGGGCCCGAGCGGCAGGCGCCCGGCGACGGCGAGCACGGCCCCGAACACGCCGAGCGCCACGGCCAGCGCGCCCGCGCCGAGCGCCGCAAGGGCGAGCAGCTTTGCCGCGACGGCGCGCCCGCGCGAGGGGACCGCCGTGAGGTTGGCGAGGTGCCCGGCAGCGCGCTCCTCGTCCACGGCGAGCCCGCAGACGATGGCGGACATGAGCGGCATGAGGGCGCCGAGGAACTGGGCGTAGGCGTCCGCGCCCAGCGCCGGGTCCCATCGGGTTACGGAGAAGTACTCGCCGCAGGCAAGACCGGCTGCCAGGCCGCAGGCGAGGTGCGCCGCCGTGAGCGGGGAGCGCGCCAGGCGCAGGGCCTCGGAGAGCAGGGCCCGCGGGAGAGTCGTGCGCGGCGTCGGGTCGGAGGGTCGTGTCATGGCCATCACCTCTCCTCGGAGCGCGCGAACCAGGCCGCGCCCGCCGCCGTGAGCGCGGCGAACGCGAGCGCGCAGACCACGAGCCCCGCCAGCGTGAGCATGCCGTCCGCCGTGAGCGCCCCGCCGAGCGCCATGTCCGCCGCGAGTGGCTCGCCGCTCGGCAGCACGGGGATGAAGCTCGTGGGGATGACCATGCTCGCCGACGGCGGAAAGAGCTGCGGCAGCGGCATCAGCGACCAGGCGAACCCACCCACGAGCTGTGCGGCGAGCGGGCAGAAGATGCCCGCGAGCATGCCGAGCCGCGCCGTGAGGAAGAGCCCTGCGGGGATCATCCACGCCGCGGTCACCGTGTTGGCGAGCGCGCAGAGGAGCATCGTGAGCGTGCCCGCGGCCGTGAGGCCCTGCGAGGAGAACGCCGATCCCGCGAGGTAGATGCCGAAGACCACGAGGTTCGAGAGCGCGCAGAGCGCGAGGCACCAGAGAGCCTTGGCCCACCAGGCGCGCCCGAGCGGGAAGCCCAGGCCCAGAAGCCCCCGCATCCGCGTGCGAGCGTCCGCCCGCGCGACGCACGCCACCACGAGCGAGAGAGACACGGGCAGGAAGAGCGCGTACCAGTAGTTCCACGCGCTGAAGATCTGCACGCCCCGGTAGGGCATCGCGCCGAGCAGCGGCATCGGCAGCGCCATGAGCACGGCCAGGCGAACCGGTGCCGCGTGGCGCGACTTCAGGGCCTCGGCGCGCAGGCCCGCGAGCAGGCCGCCTTTCTCGCCCGTCATGCCGCCACCTCCCCGCGTGCTCGTCGCCCTTCCCGGCAGAAGCTCATGAAGAGTTCCTCGAGGTCCTGCCCGGGCCGAAGCGCATCCTCGTAGGCGAGGCGCCCCCCGCAGATGATGCCGATGGTGTCCGCCATCTGCTGCACCTCGGAGAGGATGTGGCTCGAGACGATCACCGTCGTGCCCGCCGCCGCGAAGCCGCGGATCTGGTCGCGCAGCTCCTCGATGCCGATGGGGTCGAGGCCGTTGGTGGGCTCGTCGAGCACGAGCAGGCGTGGCCGGGCGATCAGCGCCAGCGCGAGCCCCAGGCGCTGCCGCATGCCCATCGAGAAGCGCCCGGCGCGCTTCTTCCCGGTGTCCGCGAGGTCCACGGCGGCGAGCACCTCATCTACGCGGCTCTCGGGAAGGCCCAGCAGCGTGGTGCGCACGCGCAGGTTCTCGCGCGCGGTGAGGTTGGGGTAGAGCGGCGCCTCCTCGATGAGGCTGCCGATTGCGTAGAGGTCCTCGCGGCGCCAGGCGTGCCCGGCAAAGAGGATCTCCCCGGCCGTCGGCCGCAGCATCCCGCAGATCATCTTGAGCGTTGTCGACTTGCCGGCGCCGTTGGGGCCGAGCAGCCCGTACACCTCGCCCTCGCGGATATGAAGGCTCACGTCGGCCACGGCATCCTGCGCCTGGTCGCCGCGGCCGAAGCGCTTGGTGAGCCCGCGCGTCTCGAGCATGTAACCCATGGGTTCGTCCTTTCTCTTCCGGGCGCGCGGGCCGAGTCGCCGTGCCCGCGCGCCTTACCTTTCGGGTTCACCATCCATGGTGGGGCGCGTTTCTAACGAAGCTGTAACGGCCGTTGGGCTCTTTTGGCGCCAGCCCTTCTCGACCCGTACGCCACTCATGGTATGTTTATCGCGATAACAAGGACGGAGGTGCCCGTGGCACGCAATAAGTACCCGGAGGAGACGGTCGAGAAGATTCTTGACGTTGCCGAGCGGCTCCTCGTGGAGCGCGGCTACGAGCACACCACGATGATCTGAAGAGCAATACGCTAAATCGAAAAAGGCAAACCCTGGAGACGTGATTTTCGCCATAACGAGCAAGAATATCGAAGATGTCTGCACACCATTGGCGTAGGAAGGGGAACAGCCGGTTGCAATCAGCGGACACTCTTGCGCGTATGCGACCGAAAGCATTATCCCGAGATACCTAGCATATTTAGCTACTGCTCAGGACTTTCAGATATCCAAACGAAAGGTAGCGAAAGGGACAAAGGTAATCGAAGCCGCGCCTGTGGACTTATCGAGGGTCGAGATTCCCGCCCCATCCATCGGCACCCAGCGGAAGGTCGTCGACATCCTCGACCGCTTCGACACCCTAACGAAATCGCTCACCGACGGTATCCCTGCCGAAATCGAGGCGCGACGTCAGCAATACGAATATTACCGCGACCGCCTGCTTGACATCCCGCGCAAAGCGATCGGAACTGAATGGCCCGATGGCTGCGCTCATGAACGAGCGACTGATTCCCTGAAAATAAAAGGCGCCCATGAGGACACCTACAGGCTATCTTCGAACTACTTGATTTGGAGTAGACAGAGGAAAAAATAGGGCAGAATCGCTTTCACGATCCTGCCCCGCAAACCCGAGGGTATCTAACTTGTAACTATTATGCAGCTAAACGCTTCATCGTCAATCCCGCGGGTATTTGGGTGCACGCGCATTGATCGTGAACGGCGATACCCGTGCTGCTGGAAAGAGGGGCTACCTGAGCCAAGCCTTGAAGACCCTCGCGATGAAGTCGTGCGACGAGGTTATTACGGTGTTGCTCGTGTACCAGTCGCCGTGAAGCTTGGATCTATCGGCAAGTGCGAGTAGTCTTCGGGGGTTCCTCCGCTTTCTCCTTGGGAACGAATCTAGAGTAGGCGTAAGCTAGAACGGCCATCTGCAGGATGCGCGGATTGCGCATCTTCGAGCGCCTGAGGCGCTTGGACATGCCGATTTCGCCGAGAGCGCGGCCAACGTTGCCGGGTACCTCAGCTGCGGTGCGCTCAACGGAGAGCCAAGCCCGTTCACGATGGCGCTCGAATGCGCTGCGGCGTTTCGCAGCGAGTTCGCGCGCCTGAGCCTGTAGTAACGCAAAGCCCCCAAGCAACTTGGGGGAATAAATGAAATGAGATACTCCCGATTTCCACTTGGAATCGGGGGTATTTTTTATGCTTTTGACCTGCTGTTTTAGGAAGATTTACTCCTGAATAAGGGCTGCCAGTGGCAGCGTGAGGGTAATCTGGGGGTGGCGGTTCTGCCCGCTGCCGTCCCGTGCTGATTCTGGCTTGACAGGCGATTCTGCTATCCTGCGAGTTGAAAAGGTTCCATCCCGGCGACAAGAGCTCCCCTGCTCATCCGCGAACAGCGGATAGCCGAGGTGGTCGTTTGTTAGTAGTACTTTTTGAACGATAAAGTTACCGTGATAATCAAGCGGCTGACTGCCGTTGCCTAAGCAGTCTTGTTATATCGCTGCCGCAGTTCCCGGCGCAGTGCGCAGCTCCTGCCGAATCTTCCGAAAGCGTTCCGGGACTTCGGCAAGCTCCATCTTCTGCGGGGCATCGACCGTACCCGCTTCCTTCGCCGTTTCGTAATACCAACACTTGTAATCCACCATCTCCATGGTGTGCTGCAATTCCGCCATCTGCTGTTTCAGAACTTCTTGTTGGCGCTGGAACATGGCAAGGCGCAAATCGATGGTGTCGTCTCCTTGCAGCGCCATCTCGATGTACTGCCGGATGTCTTTGATGGACATCCCGGCTTTCTTCATGCAGCCGATCACCTGCAGCCATTCGATATCCGATTCCCGGAACATGCGAATGCCACCGGAGGAGCGCTCCACGAAGGGCAGCAGCCCCTCCTTGTCGTAGTAGCGCAAGGTGGACGCCGCAACCCCCAGCAGTTTCGCCATCTCTCCCACCGTATAGACCATCTGAAAACCCCTCCGAATTATTCCAGAATCCCCTTGACTTAAAGTTAACTTCAAGTTCTAGGATGCACATGAAGTTCAAAGGAAGCATGCTTCCAAACGGAATGATTGTCAATCATAAGGAGGGGAATCGAACGTGAACAGGCCGTATGTTTTCTGCCACATGATGTGCGCTTTGGACGGAAAGATCATGGGCGGTTACATGGGAACGCCGCAGGGCAGAGCGGCGGGCGATGCGTTCTACGACATCGCCTTTGGGAAAGAGCCCTTTTACCATCACCAGGGCTGGCTGTCCGGCAGGGTGACAACGGACGACAACTTCACCTTCTACAGGAAGCCGGGCCTGGACGAAGATGCGCGACCGTTCCGGCAGGTGATTTCATCGCGCAGCCGGACTTCGGAATGTTCTATGTCTCCGTGGACCCCCACGGCAAGCTGGGGTGGGAAAGTAGCACCCTGCGCTATGTGGACACCACCGCCCATGTCGTCGAGGTGCTGACAGAGCAGGTCGGCAACGCCTACAGGGCATTTTTGAGAAAGCTGGGAATCTCGTACATCATCGCGGGAGAAACGGAGCCGGATCACGGTCTGGCCCTTTCCAAGCTGAAAGAAGAATTCAATATCGAGACCCTGATGCTGGGCGGTGGCGGCGTGCTGAACTGGTCGTTCCTGCAAGCGGGGATGTGCGATGAGATTAGCATCGTGTTGGCGGCAGCGGCAGACGGGAGCCCGGATACGCCGCCGGTTTTCCGAGCCGCAGAAGGCATTTCGGAGAGCAAGGCCCTTGGCTTCACGCTGAAAGAGGCGAAGGCCATGGACGGCGGGGCTGTCTGGCTGCGCTATGGCGTGAATCGATAATCCTAAGCAGGAGGTTTCAATTATGAGGTATGAACGAAAAGAGCAGTTCGAGAAGGTCAACGCATTCGGCACGGGAACGGCGAACACCGCCTATGCCCAATACTTCACCGGCGATTCGTTCCTGAATCCGCTGACCGATCCGGAAGGTGGCCTGTTCGCCGCCAACGCGACCTTCGAGCCGGGATGCCGCAACAACTGGCATATCCATCACGCGGACAAAGGAGGCGGTCAGCTCCTACTCTGTACGGCTGGCGAGGGCTGGTACCAGGAGGAAGGCAAGGCCGCCGTCAGCCTGCACGAGGGCAGCGTTGTGATGATCCCCGCCAACGTCAAGCACTGGCACGGAGCGAAGAAGGACAGCTGGTTCAGCCATATCGCCGTGGAGGTTCCCGGCGAGAATTGCGAGAACGAGTGGTGCGAGCCGGTATCCCATGAAGATTACGCAAGGCTGTAGGGGGGAACGAAACATGGCAGTCAAACAGACGGCAGGCAGAGATGCCCTGGGTGAATTCGCCCCGAAATTCGCGGAACTGAACGATGACGTGCTCTTCGGAGAGGTCTGGAGCCGAGAGGGGCAGCTCAGCCTCCGCGATCGCTCCCTCGTGACCGTCGTCGCGCTGATGGCTCAGGGGCTTACCGATGAGAGCTTCCGCTATCACCTGATGGAGGCAAAGAAGAACGGTATTACAAAAGAAGAAATCGCGGAGGTCGTGACCCATGCAGCCTTCTACTGCGGCTGGCCCAAGGCGTGGGCGGTTTTCCGCATGGCAAAGGATATCTGGGGCGAGGAGTAGAACGATGATCTTGAATGAAACCTACTCGTTGGCAAACGGAGTTCAGGTTCCCAAGCTGGGACTGGGCACCTGGTTCATCGACGATGCCGAGGCGGCGGAAGCCGTTCGCGAGGCGGTAAAGCTGGGCTATCGCCTGATCGACACCGCGCAGGCCTACGGAAACGAACGCGGCGTCGGCGAGGGCGTGCGCACCTGCGGCGTTCGCCGGGAAGAGCTTTTCGTCGCCAGCAAGATCGCGGCAGAGCTGAAGACCTACGAGGATGCGGCGAAGTCCATCGATGAGACGCTGGAGAGGATGGGGCTCGGCTACCTCGACCAGATGATCATCCACTCTCCCCAGCCGTGGAGCGAGTTCCGTGTGGAGAAGCGCTATTTCGAGGAGAACAAGGAGGTCTGGCGTGCGTTGGAGGATGCGCGGGCGGCGGGCAAGGTCAAGGTAATCGGCGTGTCCAACTTCCTGCAAGATGACCTTGAGAGCCTCCTGAGCTCTTGCCGCGTGATGCCCATGGTCAATCAGATCCTCCTGCACATCACCAACACCGATTCGGCATTGGTGGACTTCTGCAAGGCGCAGGGCATCCAGGTGGAGGCATACTCTCCCATTGCCCACGGCGAGGCGCCGAAGAATCCGGCGATCGTTAAGATGGCAGAGATGTACGGCGTATCTGCCGCCCAGCTCTGCATCCGCTACGTCCTTCAGCTTGGAGCCGTCGCGCTTCCCAAGACGGCAGATCCCGCCCACATGGAAAGCAACGCGGGCGTGGATTTCGCAATCTCCGAGGAAGACATGGAAACTCTCAAGAACATGGAGCGCATCGCCAACTATGGTGAATTCAGCGCATTTCCCGTGTTCAGTGGAAAGCCTCTTGCATGAGGAGAAAGCGTGAAATGAAAACCTTGATTCTGTACTACTCCTACGGAGGCAACACGAAGCGCATCGCCGAGATGATCCAGAGGGAAATCGGCGGGGATATTGCTCGTATGGATACGGTTGTTCCCTACGATGGCGATTATGATGAAGTCGTCAATCAGGGGCAGCGTGAGATTGCCGAGGGTTATTGCCCGGAACTGAAGCCGCTGCACATTGGCTGGAGAGATTACGACACCATCATCCTGGGTTCTCCTGTCTGGTGGTACACCTTTGCGCCCGCCATGCGCAGTTTCCTGGAGCAGGCCGACCTGACCGGGAAGATCGTGTATCCGTTTGCCACCAATGGCGGCTGGCTGGGACACACGCTGAAGGACTTTGAGGAAGCCTGCAAAGACGCAATCGTGAAGCCGGGCCTCGATGTGCAGTTCGATGAATCCATGCTCCGTACTTCTGAGAAAGATATTCAGGCATGGATTAATACAATCCCCAGATAATCGATCTGCAGCTTTCGACATCCGCCACAGAGCTGGCAAGGATTTGGGGCAAAACGAAAGCTCAACGCCCTGAGTTCGAAGTGTTTTTATTGTAACTGTCTTGGCTTTTATTCCCGGAACCGACAAAGCGTGCCTCCGCCTCTTTTGCGTGAAGCCGGCCGGGATGTGAGGCAGTTTTGCGTCAGCAGATTAGTGCAAGGGGCCAACGGACGGGGCTTCATTGGCCCCTTGCACACCGATCGCGAATTAGAACATGATAGCGTCGTCGGCTGTGAAGGCATTAAGGGACCCCTGCTTGACCTGGATGCAGACGTACGTGATGCCCGAGTCGGACGCGGCGCGGAACTGGCGGTGTGCGGCGGGGGAAATGCGCAGCCAGTCGCCGGCTGCAAGCTCGATTTCCTCACCGTCGATCGTGACCGAGCCGGCGCCTTCGAGCACGCCATAGATTTCCTCGTTTTCCTTGTGCGTATGGACAAACGGAACGCCAGCGCCGGCGGGAAGATTGTTGACACTCACCTCTGCCCCGGTAAGCCCGAGCACCTCGTGCAGCTCGACACGGCTCTCATTTCCGATGTGGGTCTTTGCATAATTAGCCATAATGGTTCCTCTCTTTGGGTTGATTTACCTTGCAGGCATCTCCTGCGTGAGATATATTCAACGCGAAAGCGCATGCAAATACGAGTACGCACATATTTGTAACTGCGTACTTTTTTGTGAAACCGGTATGGTCAAGGAGGTTGGGTCTCCCATGATGGCGAAAGAGGAGCTTCCGGAGTGTCCGGTCGCAACGGCGGTAGCGCTCATTGGCGGCAAGTGGAAGCTGCTCATTATACGTAACTTGCGCGTACGCCCTTGGCGTTTCAACGAGTTGCGCCGCGACCTCGAGGGGATCTCTCAGAAGGTGCTTACCGACAGCCTGCGGCAGATGGAGGATGATGGGCTGGTCTTTCGCCATGACTATGGCGAGAATCCTCCCCGCGTTGAGTATGGCCTTACCGAGCTCGGCCGCCAGATGATGCCCATCATGGACTCGCTCGCAGACTTCGGCGCTTATTACAAGACGGTCGTTTCGTAGCGGACACGCTGCTTAGGGGGCGGAGAACCGCTACGAGTACGGTAGCGGTACTCCTACGGCCGCTGTCGTTCCCGCAGGATTAGAGCGGAAGGAGACTGCAATGGGGTCGTCCGCCCCACAAGAAGGCCCTCTCTTCCCGGTATGGCGCCGACATGCGCACGCCGGCTCAAACTGCTCGATGCGCGAAGTGTTGTTATGGCTTCACTCAGCCTGCGGACGCCCAATCATCCGTGCACCACATTCTGCCCATGTGCATGGGCGGCTGCCCCCACCGCCATATGGTCTCCGGCGAGCGCCGTTGCCCCTGGTTCAAAGACGACCCCGATGCCTACGTCCTCGCCAAAACTCGCGACGCCCGTAAGAGCCGCCAATAAAACCTCCGGCCCTGCTTGGCCCTGGGAATAAACGTCAGACTTGCCCGATTCACGCTTCGCGCAAGGGCCGTTCTACTTCCCAAACCTGATCTGTCTATCGCACAGCTCAAGGGAGCCTGGGATACCTCTTTGATATCTTCCACGAACTACTGGAGTGCGGCACAGTCGGATGACTGGACCGTTTTCGTTGGAGCTTGGTTGTTTGCCTGTGTGAATGGCGTATTTGCTTTAGCTAGCGGTTGCGACGCCTTGTTGCGGAAATGCTAACTGATGCAACTACGCCATCGGCAACACTCAGGGCGACTGCTATCGCGCCGTTGTCGCCCGTAGCGGGTAGGGTGGTCCTGGCTGGTTTAGCTGCCGTTACTGCCTTGGTGGAAACGGGATTTGCCGCGGGCTTTTCTGTCTTGGGCTGCGGTGTGGGCTCGGGCTTGGTTTCCGGTTCGGGTTTGACCTCTGGGATCGGCTTAACACTTGGATCGGGTTTGGAACCGCTCGTATCGGTTGCAATCAAGTGCACGTCACTGTCGAAGATGTAACGGATGTAGTAATCGTGCCGCGTCTCGTGCATAATCCCTTGCCCGCTGTCGAAGTCACGGTGAACGTGTGTGCCAAGGTGGGCTGAGCTGTTGAGGTTCAGCCTGTAAGGGATTTGGTCGTCGGCGTAACTGCCTGTAAAGACTACGGTTGCTCTAACGTGATTGTCGATCATGGTCAGGGCAATAGAGACGCTGGCCTCTTTGGGGTTCTCGGTTTTTATAAGGCCTTCGGTATCGGTGTCGATCTTGAAGAGAAGGACGGTGTCGTTAAGCCCGTAGATGAAGTCTTCGGGTTTGTCGGGGAAATCGTATACAAACGCCTCATTCTGGACCAACATAAAGGCAGGAGGGAGCTCCAGGTCATAGTTATGGTCGACAACGGTGGTAGCTGTGAGGCTGCCTTCCGCGTTGGCTTCGTCGCAGGTAATGGGTGCTGCGACATCGGTTTCGGGCATTTCTGTCGCCAGTGCTGCGCAGGGTAGCAAAAGCAGTCCTGCCACAAGAATGCTTACTCCGAAGGCGGCGATTCTGGCGTCTGCATGACGCTTGACGTCGCGGATAGACAGGCCAGTCCGTTTGTTATGGGTCTGCGGTGCAACATGCTGTCCATACATAAGACACTCCTTGTTCGTATGCCGTCTTCTGCTTGTAAATATTACGCCTGGCCGATGAGCCTAGGCTCTTTCACGCCAAAGCTTTGGCGACGAGGGAAAAAGCCAAGGATTT
>CABTZA010000059.1 GCA_902489225.1 uncultured Collinsella sp. | reverse complement strand
CTTTGCCGTCTTTAGTGATGTCGTCGATGGTCTTGATCTTGCGCATGAAAAACTCCTTAGCGGATTTGTTTATAACAAGTGGTTTGAAGTGGCTGCTCGGCCCGCGGGTTGCGGGCTAGTTAGATCGCGGACTCAAACTATGCTGCGCTTCGAAGTCCTTCATGTACGTGGCCAGTGCCTGCACGTCTTCCATGGTGACGGCGTTGTACACGCTGGCGCGCATGCCGCCGACGAGGCGATGACCCTTGACGTTTTGGATCTGGTGCTCTGCCGCGCCCGCAACGAAGGCCGCGTCGAGTTCGGCGTCGCCGGTGCGGAAGGTGATGTTGGCGATGGAGCGACTGTCTGTCTGCGCGGTGCCGTGGAACAGCTTGCTGTGCTCGAGCAGGTCATAGAGTAGATTGGCCTTGGCCCAGTTGCGCTCGGCCATGGTGGCAAGTCCGCCGGTCTGCTCAACCCAGCTGAACACCTTGCCGCACACGTAGATGCCAAAGGTGTTGGGCGTGTTGAGCATGGAGCCCTTGGCGGCCTGGGTCTTAAGGTCCATGTACTGCGGCGTCTGCGCAAAGGCGGGGCCGTCGGCGATCAGGTCGTCGCGCACGATGATCACGGTCACGCCCGCAGCGCCGGCGTTTTTCTGCGCGCCGGCGTAGATGAGCCCGTAGCGCTCGACGTCGAGTGGCTGCGACAGGAAGCAGCTCGAGACATCGGCGACCAACGGCACATCGCCGCAGTTGGGCAGCTCGTGGTACATGGTGCCAAAGATGGTGTTGTTCTGGCAGATGTATACATAGTCGAGCCCGTCGCCCGCGGCCTCGGCGGCTATGCGCGCGTTGACGTCGGCCATGCTGGGAATGCGGTCGAAGTTGGTGTCCTCGGAGCTCGCGAGCAACACGGCCTCGCCGTATTTGGCGGCCTCCTTGAACGCCTTGTTGGCAAAGTTGCCGGTCACGACGTAGCCGGCGCGGCCGCGGCGCATGAGGTTCATGGGGATGCCCGCAAACTGCAGCGTGGCGCCGCCCTGCAAAAACAGGACACGGTAGTTGTCGGGGATGCTCAGCAGGCGGCGCAGGGTTGCCTCGGCGTCGTCGATGATCTGCTGGTACATGCTAGATCGATGGCTCATCTCGAGCACGGACATGCCGCAACCGCGGTAGTCCATCATCTCGTCGGCGATCTCGGCGAGCACGCTTGTGGGCAGCGCGGCCGGGCCAGCTGAGAAGTTGTGCACACGTGCCATCTTCTAGTTCCCCCTCGTAGTCGTTTGAACGTTCGGGATACTTTAGCACAGTGGAGCGTCAGGCGCGACCGCATCACGGTAAAACTCGACTGCGCCGCTATGATTTACAGGATGGTTACATGGGGGAGGGGTGCTTTACTCCTCAGGCAAATCCAAATCTGCGAGCGAAGGCATGAGGTTCTCTAGGCGCTTGATCTCTTCGTCGCAAATTAGCCACTTCCTGGTCACTACGACGCGAGCGTGGCGATGACGGCTTCGTCGCCGGCGTATATTAGGGTGTTGCCATCGGGGATGATCGTCTGGCCTTCGCGCTTGAGCATCACCACAATAAACGGATGCTTGCCTTGCGGCACATCGCGCAGGCGCTGGCCGGCCAGGCGACCGTGGGGAGTCACGGTGACCTCGCGCAGCGTAACCTCGGCACGCTCTTCAAACGTCGGGGCAGCCATCACCAATAGGTCGCCTTCCTCAATCACGGTATCGCCATTGGGCAGCACCGGGTGCGCGCCATCGCGCAGCACCAGGACCACGAGCATGTCCGTGGCGCTGCCAATATCGGCGAGCGAGCGTCCGGAAAACGGATGGCCCGCGCCCACCTTGAACTTGACAAACGACATGCCGTCCTCGTCGCGGTAATCGTTAAACGTACGGCGCACGTCGCCTTCCGCGTCGATCATATTGAGCTTTTTCGCCACCGCCGGTAGCAGCGAGCCCTGCACCACAATGCTCGACACGGCAATCACAAACACCAGGTCAAATAGGTCGTGTCCGCCGGGAACGCCGGCCACCACGGCAAAGAGACTAAAGACGACCGAAGCCGCGCCGCGCAGACCCGCCCAGCTTACGAGCGCAACCTGGCGAGGGTTCGTCCTAAACGGCGCCAGCAGCATGCCTACGGCGATGGGGCGGCTCGCAAAGAGCATAAACGCCATGAGTGCCAGGCCCGGTAGCAGCATTTGCGGCAGGCGTGCGGGTGTAACGAGCAGGCCCAGCAAAAAGAAGATGGTCATCTCTGCCATCTCGGTGAGGGTGTCAAAGAAGTGCGCCATCTCGACCTTGCCGGTGATGTCGCTCGCACCCAGCACAATGCCGGCCAGGTATACAGCCAAAAAGCCGTTGCCGCCCAGGTAGCTTGGCAGCGCGTAGGCGACGATGGCCACGGCGAACAAAAAGATGGTCTGCGCGTCCTTGGCCGTTGCGTGCGCGCGTTCAATCAGGCGGCCCGCCGCCCAGCCGATGGCAAGGCCCAGGCCCACGCCCAGGATAATCTGCTTGGTCAGCAGTGCGGGAATGTTGATGTCGCCGCCGGCCGCGAGTGTGGCGAGCACGGCGGTGAGCATGTAGGCGACGGGGTCGTTGGAGCCCGATTCGACCTCGAGCAGCGAGTCGGTGCCACCTCTCAGCGACAGGCTGTGCTCACGCAGTACGCTAAAGACGCTCGCCGCGTCGGTGGATGCCACGACCGATCC
Source organism: uncultured Collinsella sp. (assembly GCA_902489225.1). GTDB lineage: Bacteria > Actinomycetota > Coriobacteriia > Coriobacteriales > Coriobacteriaceae > Collinsella. The sequence goes on along the minus strand of CABTZA010000059.1, from coordinate 7,181 downwards.
CAGCAGCAGGCCACCGATCCAGTCGAACCCCAGCGCGAAGTGGGCGAACATGCCGGTGATGCCGGCAGTGATGACGACGCCGAGCGTGCTCAGCAGCACCGCCGGCGCAGCGACGGGCTTGGCGCGGTCGATATTGGTGTTAAAGCCGCCGTAGAACATGATGAACAGCAGCGCCGTGCTGCAGACGGTTTCGGTGAGTGCGTAGTCGCTAAAGTCGATATGCGTCGGGCCGTTGACGCCCAACAGCATGCCCAGCGCGATAAAGATGAGCAGGGTGGGGAAGGGGAGTTTTTTGCCGACGGGTTTGATGGTCAGGCACAAAATGATGACGAGGCCGATAAAGAGAAGGATCTGGTTCATGGATAGTGTCCGCTCCTGGGTGGTTGGCGTGGCACGGTCAGTTGTCTGCGGTTATTTGTACCCAAAGATGGTGGGTTTATGGGGTTGGATTGCGCGCGTGCGCGATATCGTCATAGACGGCTGCCGTCTTTGCCTCTGCTCGGAAACCCTTTCCAGCTTTATTGCAACGGAGTACAATGGGTAACGTTTAAGTTCAACTTGAAGTTTTAGTTGCGGCACCGGGCTTCGGCCGCAATGCAAGGAGAGGCGTACCATGGCGATCTATGTGACATCTGATGCTCACGGGCACGTGCGTGCGCTTGACGAGGCCCTGTCTAAGATCTCGTTGACGTCCGACGACACGCTGTACGTGCTGGGCGACATGATCGATCGCGGGCCCGATCCGGTCGGCGTTATTAAGCTCGTGCGCTCGCTGCCCAACGCCCACGTGCTCAAGGGTAATCACGAGCAGATCATGCTCGATGCCATCATTGGTCAGGATCCGCTCGATGCCGAGACCTGGGATATCAACGGTGGCTGGACGACGCGCGAGCAGCTCAACGACATGGAATTTGAGGCATACGAGGAGCTCGTGCGATGGATGGCCGCGCTGCCGCTCTACGCGGTGGTCGAGACCGAGGAGCGCCCGTATCTGCTGGTACATGCTGGAATCGAGATGAAGGCGGCGCGCGCGTTTTTGCTTGAGCATGGCGTCGATTGTGCCGATGGCGTTGGAGCGGTGGGTGCCGATCGCGAGCTGCTGCAGCAGATGCTTGCGGTGCAGTCGTCCGATGACCTGCTGTGGATTCGTCATGGCTATTGGGATGCGTCGACCGGGCTGCTTTCTGCCGAGGGCAAGGGCCCGGTCGTGGTGAGCGGTCACACGCCAACGGTGTCGCTCGGGCGTTATTGCGAGGTCGGTGGTCTTGCGGGGCTCGACGAGGAGTCGGGCCGCGGGCAGATCGTGCGCCTGGGCGGCGAGGATGCCGCCGGTGTGCCCGATCGCATCGACATCGACTGCGCTGCCGCCACCGGCTCCGAGTTCGGCCGCGTGGGCATCCTGCGCCTGGACGACGGGGCCGAGTTCTACGCGAACATCAACCCGGGCGAATAACCTTGTTCCGCCGATCTACCGTAGCTAATTTGGGACGGGGCTTTTTTGACTACTTTCGGAGAGTAGCGCCTTCTTGCTCGGTAAGCGCTAGAAATGAGGAGCGTCTGCGTCCTCGACAGCGCGAAAATGCTCGAAAAACCGTCGCAACGGAGTCAAACGACGTCGCGGCGGTTCTTTTTTGGCTGCCCGCTTGCTAAGTGAGTAGACTTTTTTGGAAATGCCGAGCACCCAACATATTTGCCTCAATAAAATCGCAGGTCACAGACTTGTGCTCTGTTGGTGTGGTCGGGGATTCGGTAAAAGTCTACTCACTTAGTTTTGCGTGATGAATATTGTCCGCAACGAGACCCCAGACGGGGTGATTCCATCGCAAATTCCGGTGACCGGGCAGCTAATTAGGCGCCGTATGGGTTGCGGTCGCGTTCGATGCGTTGGCGGATGCGGCGGTACTCGATTATCAGCAGCACCAGGAGTAGGGCCATGATGGCTAGGTAGCTCACTACAGCGCCCATCAGACCCAGCAGCTTAATCGGGATCACCGGCAGCACCACGCTTACGGCGAAGCAGATCAGGTAGATCTTGGTGACGTCTCTAGCGTGGCGTAGCACCGTGATGATGGCGTAGATAAAGTCGATGGCCGCGGTGACGCCGCCGGCGACAACCATCAGCAGTGCCAGCGTGCGGTAACGCTCAAAGTTAAGGCCGTACATAAAGTTCATGATGGGGATGCCGGGCCCCGCCATAAATGCGGCGCACGCGCCGGTAATAACCACGATCAGTGCCATAACAGCAACAATAATCAAGTCAAAGCGGCGACGCTTGCGCGGATTCGCCCAAATGCTCGACAGGCGCAGAAGCTGCGGTTTATAGATAAATCCAATACTCAGCAAAATGGCCTGCGCGGGAAAGAACAGTGCATTAAAGTACAGCTGATATTTGTAGGCCAGCGCGCCTTCCATCACAAACTTGGGCATGCTCTCGATAAGGTTGAACAGGAACAGCGCGCCAAAGAGCGGGGCGCACTGGGCAAACAGGCGGGCGACCTCGCGCAGGCTCACGCGGCGTGATTTTTCGGTCTCGAGCAGGGCGAGCGGCGCGGTGACCAGCACGAGTGAGGCGATCGCGGCGATTCCCATGGTCATGGCGGCGATGGGCATGCTGCGCGTGAGGAACAGCGCCACGCTAAAGACTGCGAGGACGCCGACGGAGCGCAGCGTTTGGCTCATGCCGGCCAGGTAGAGCTTGTCGGCCTGCTGCAGGCGGCCTTCGTATACGTCGGCGATGCCGTCGATTACTTTATAGAGATAGACGCCCAGGCCTATCGTGGCCATCTGTGCGTCGTAGCCGCGAGCGCTGCTGTACACCAGGCCGCACGCCAGCGCGAGCACTCCGCAAAGCCAGCGGTTGAGCTGGTAGGAGGCAAAGCTGGTGGTCTCGTCGATGTCCGAGACCTGGAAATTGCGCACGCCGTAGTTGCACGCGATCATAATGAGCGTGCCGGTAACGAACGCGATGGAGAACTTGCCGGCTTCCTCGGCGCCCACGAGTTGAGTGGACACGATGGTGAGCAACGGAAACGCCATGCCCCACACAGCAGTGCCCAGGGTGTTCCACAGGTAGTCGCGGCGGGTCGCGTGCTCTTCGTACTCGGCCTCTTGCGTGGAGAAGCCATCGCCGTAGACGGCTGCGAGCAGACGGTTCCACCAGGCGTTGACCATGCGACGGATGGGGCCCGACTCGCGGTCGTGCTCGCGGCGACGGCGCGTGGCCTGGCTGCTGTCGGGGCCGCCGGCGTTGCGCTGGCTCAGCTCCTGGATGCGTGCAAGCTCCTCGGCGGTGTGCGAGGAGGGAAACAGGCCGTTCTCGATGCGTCCGCCCTGCCCGTGCGCCCCGCTGCCCGATACGGTGGGGTCGGCGACGCCGTTGCGGCGGGCTATGGCGCGACGGATGCTATCGAGGGGCGTGATGCTCAAGGCGGTTCCTTTCTATTGCTGCGCCTTAGTATAGTCGCGACAGTGTCGGTTCGTGTTTTTGAACAGATTGTTCAATATATTCGGCAGGCGGCAGCAATTTGTCGGTAAGCGTGCGGTATTCTGTTGAGGTTTTGTGACACCCCGATGCCGCCTTCGCGGTACCAAGGAGCTTTTACCCATGGACGTCGCCGCATTTTTGCTGGCTCTTGTGCCGATCATTTGGCTTGTCGTGATGCTGCTGTGCTTTAAATGGCCGGCCTGGAAAGCTGCCATCGGCTCGTTTGTTCTTTCGTGCGTGCTTGCCTTTGCGTGGTGGCACCTGTCGGTGGCGCAGATCGCCACGGCCTCGCTCGAGGGCTTTTTGATGGCCCTGTGGCCGATCGTGCTGGTGATTATCGCCGCGGTCTTTACGTATAACCTGTGCGTGCGCACGGGCGCCATGGACGTGATCGGCAGCATGATCACCTCCATCAGCAGCGACCGCCGTCTGCTGGCGCTGCTCGTGGCCTGGTGCTTCGGCGGCTTTATGGAGGGCATGGCCGGCTTTGGTACCGCCGTCGCCATTCCCGCCGGCATGCTTGCGGGCCTGGGTTTTGAGGCCGTGCCCGCCGTGCTCATCTGCCTGCTTGCCAACGGCGTGCCCACGCCCTACGGCTCCATCGGCATCCCGACGGTTTCCGTTGCCGACCTGGTTGGTCTGGATTCCCTGCACCTGGCGACCGTTCAGCTGGTGCAGCTCGCGCCGTTCTTTGTGGTGATGCCGCTGTTTATCGTGCTGGTCGCGGGCCGCGTTGCCGATGATCAGGGCAATGTTGCGAGTGTGGGCGAGCGCCTGCGCGGCGTGGCCGGTATCGCGCTGCTCTCCGGCGCGTCCTTTGCTGCCGCGGCCCTGGTTGTCGCCATGTTTGTGGGCCCCGAGCTTGCCGTGGTCGTGGGCTCCATTGTGTCGCTCGCGCTGACCGCTGCGCTTGCCATGCGCGCCGAGAAGTCCGGCCACCTGGATGCGCGCTTCCATATGAATATCGAGGCCGGCGAGCAGCTTACCGTTAAGTCGGCGCTTTCTGCCTGGTCGTGCTTCATCCTGATCTTTGTGCTACTGCTGGGTACCTCCAACCTGGTGCCCGCCGTGCATGCCGCGCTCGCTTCGTTTGCGAGCCACGTGCAGGTGTATTGCGGCGAGAACCCCGGTACGCTTACGTTTTCGTGGATCAACACGCCGGGTGTTTGGATTTTCCTGGCGGCGTTTGTCGGCGGCGCGATTCAGGGTGCTTCGCCGCGCCTGATGGGCGAGGTGCTGGCCGCGACCGTCAAGCAGATGATGCCGACGGTGATCACCATGCTTTCGGTGCTGGGTTGCGCCAAGGTGATGGGCTATGCGGGCATGATTTCGTCTATCAGTGCGTTTTGCATCGCCGTCGCCGGTGGGCTGTACCCGATTCTGGCTCCGTGGATCGGTGCCGTCGGTGCGTTCGTTACCGGTTCGGGCACGTCTTCGGGCATGCTGTTTGGCCCCATCCAGAGCCAGGCCGCAACGGCGCTGGGCGTGAGCGACTACTGGATGGTCGCGCTGAACGCACTGGGCGTTGCTGCCGGTAAGATGATCTCGCCACAGACGCTCGCCATTGGTCTTGCCGCCGTGCTCGTGCGCGGTAAGGATGCCGAACTCCTGGGCGCCGTCCTGCCCTACGCCGCCGGCATGCTGGTCCTGATGAGCGCCATAGCCATGCTCGGCCAAGGCCTGCCGCTGTAGTCGGCACTTAGGGACGTTCCTTATGTGCCGGCACTTTGGGAACGTCCCTAAGTGCCGGCATCTGGGGACACTCCTTGAATGTTGTCTGTTCAAGAGTGTCCCCAATGACTAGTCGTTTAAAAGCGTCCCCAATGACTAGGCCGCTTGCCTGCGATTTTTGACCGTTGGGCGGGCTTGCCGCCCTTGCCGCAAAAACGTTTTTGCATATCGGGTACAACGGGCTTTACGTGAGTAAAGTGCGCGTCGCGTCAACGTGTCGCGTTTTTAAAGGAGGCCCCATGCCTGGTGTTACCCCTGCAGAAGTTCTGTCCAACTTTGGTATTACGCTCGTTGAAGATCCCGCCGAGAATCAACCCCGTCTGCTGGTGGACCTGCCGGCGGCAGAGCTTGTCGAGCACGCTATTCGTCGCAAAGAGGGCCGTATGGCTTCTAATGGCGCGCTCGTGATCGAGACGGGGGAGCGCACTGGTCGTTCGCCCAACGATCGTTTTATCGTTGACACCCCCGATGTTCACGACAAGATCGCCTGGGGTGCGGTCAACCGCCCACTGTCCGTCGAGAGCTATGAGGCCATCAAGGCCGGCATCGTCGACTATCTCAACGAGCGCGACGTGTTCGTCACGCGCGGCATGGCGGGCGCTGACCGCAACCACACGCGTCGCCTGCTTGTTGCCTGCGAGCGTGCCAGCCAGGCACTCTTCATTAAGCAAATGCTCGCCCGTCCGCTCGCCCGCGAAATCGCGCGCACCGGCGAGCCCGACTTCTGCGTGCTCGCAGCGCCCGGTTACCAGTGCGATCCTGCCATCAAGGGCCTCAACTCCAGCGCCGCCGTGGTCATCAACTTCCAGGAACGCGTGATTCTGGTCGCCGGCACCGGCTACTCCGGCGAGATTAAAAAGTCGATCTTTAGCGTCATGAACTATCTGCTGCCCGTCGAGGATGACGTGCTGCCCATGCACTGCTCGGCCAGCATGGATCCCGTCACGCACGAGACTGCCGTGTTCTTTGGCCTGTCCGGCACGGGCAAGACCACGCTTTCTGCCAACCCCACGCGCCTGCTGATCGGCGACGACGAGCACGGCTGGTCCGACATGGGCATCTTCAACATCGAGGGTGGCTGCTACGCAAAATGCGAGGGCCTGGACGCCTTCCACGAGCCCGAGATCTTCAACGCCGTCCGTTTTGGCGCCATTTGCGAAAACGTGGTGCTCGACGAGAACCGCAAGCCCAACTACGACGACATCTCGATCACGCACAACACGCGCGTGGCCTATCCCGTGGAGCACATTCCTAACGCGTGGACTAAGGGCATGGGCACCACTCCGAGTGTCGTGCTGTTCCTGACTTGCGACGCTTTTGGCGTGCTGCCGCCCATCTCACGCCTGACGGCCGATGCCGCCATGTACCACTTTGTGACGGGCTTTACGGCTAAGATTCCCGGCACCGAGGTCGGCGTCACCGAGCCCACGCCCACGTTCTCTTCGCTGTTCGGCGAGCCGTTTATGCCGCTCGACCCCATGGTTTACGCCAAGATGCTTGGCGAGCGCATTGCCGACGGCCGCACACGCGTGTACCTGGTCAACACCGGCTGGATTGGCGGCGGCTACGGCGTGGGTCATCGCATCGAGCTGGCCTACACGCGCTCGCTGGTCGCACGCGCCCTCGACGGCACCATCGAGGATAGCGAGTTCGTGCACGACGACATCTTTAACGTCGACATTCCCACGACGTGCCACGGCGTGCCCGATGGCATCCTGGTGCCGCGCCAATACTGGCAGAGCACCGCGCGCTACGACGAGGCCGCGCACAACCTGGCGGTGATGTTCGAGGAGAACTTCGAGAAGAAGTACTCGCACCTGCCCGAGTCCGTCAAAGCCGCCGGCCCGCACGCCCAGGTGTCCGCCGAGGCCCGTCATCGCGGCCGCGGCCTGCTGGGACTCCGCCACTAGCTTCGCCGTTAGTCCATATCCACCACAAAGGGGACAGGCACCTTTGTGGTGGTTTT
>CABTZA010000058.1 GCA_902489225.1 uncultured Collinsella sp. | reverse complement strand
TCCTCAACGACCTCATCGATCGTATATTCATCCATATCAAACCACACGATACGGTCATCGCGCTTAAACCACGAAAGCTGACGTTTGGCATAGCGACGCGAACGCATCTTAATGAGTTCGCGAGCCTCATCCATGCTCGTCACGCCATTGAAAGCATCGATGATCTCTTTATAGCCAATTGCCTGCATCGAAGTCAGGGCATCTCCCAGCCCCTGGTCCATAAGACCGCGAACCTCATCAACAAGACCCTGTTCAAACATCAGATCGACACGCAGGTTAATGCGCTCGTAGAGCACCTCACGATTACGCGTCAGACCAAACCATAGGGCATGATAATGCTCGCGCGGAACACTAAACTGACTTTTTTGCTTTGCATAGGAGATACCATCATCATGCATCTCGAGCGCACGAATCACACGGCGCACGTTATGGGGATGAATAACAGCAGCCGATTCTGGATCGCGCTCGGCAAGCAGAGCATGCAGTTCTTCCTCGCCAATACGCTCGGCAAGCTCCTGATAGCCCGCACGGCGATCGTCCTCAAGTTCACCCGAGGGAAAGTCCATCTCATCAAGGGCGGCCTTGAGATACAGCCCCGTACCTCCACAAAAAACCGGCAGGCAACCCGAACCAAGGAGACGTTCAACATGTGCGCGAGCGTCAGCCTGATAAAGCGCCGCAGAGTACGCCACACCCGGCTCTACAATGTCGACGAGACGCAGCGGCGCCGTACATTCATTGGGCGCCATCTTTGCGGTACCGATGTCCATGCCGCGATAGATTTGCATCGCATCACACGACAGCACTTCGGACGAAAGACGAGCGGCCAAACGGTCGGCAACATCACTCTTACCTACCGCCGTCGGACCAACAATCGCAACGGCGGAAAGACCTGCCCCGGGAGAAACCATTAGCGCGGCTCGCCCACAACGGAGCCGGACAAATACCACGTCTTAGCAACGTCGACGTTAACATCAACGATCTTACCGACAAGCTGGTCGATGCTATATCCCTCGGGAATGGGCGCATGAACGGTTTGATTCTTGGGACTCTTACCCAGCAGCACCGCATCGTTCTTTTTACTCGTACCTTCAATGAGCGCCGGCACCACAGTATGAAGCTCACCCTGGTTATACTCGTGTGCCGTGGTCTCGATAACCTTAACCAGGCGGTTGAAACGCTCGAGAATAACCTCATGCGGCGTAGGATCTTCAATCTCTGCAGCCGGGGTACCGGCGCGCTTGGAATAGATGAAGGTATAGGCCTGAGCATAGCGGACCGTCTCGGCAAGTGAGAGCGTCTGCTCAAAGTCTTCTTCAGTCTCGCCCGGGAAGCCAACGATAATGTCGGTCGAGAGCGCGATATCGGGCATGCGATTGCGAATGCGATCGACCAGGCCCAGATAGTCCTCGCGTGTATAACGGCGATTCATCTCTTTGAGGATGCGCGTGGAGCCCGACTGAACGGCCAAGTGAAGCTGCGGCATGACGGCGGGCGTCTCGGCCATAGCGTCGATGGTCTCGGGCAGCAGATCCTTAGGATGAGAAGAGGTAAAGAAGATGCGCTCGACGCCTGTATCGCCCACCGCGCGCAGCAAATCGGCAAAACGCGGCTTGCCAAACAGATCGCGACCATATGAGTTAACGTTTTGGCCCAACAGTGTGATCTCGCGCACGCCCTGGCGCACCAGACCGGTCACCTCGTCGACAATCTCCTCGAAGGGGCGGCTCTTTTCGCGACCGCGCACGTACGGCACGATGCAATAGGTACAGAAATTATTGCAGCCCGTCATGATGGGCACCCAGGCGTGATACTGCGTCTCACGGTGCCACGGCATACTCATGGCATCCGTATCCTCATGCTCATTGGTGCGGATATGACGCTTGCCGTCAAGGAACGCCTCGGCAATGAGCTCGGCCACATGCGCGATGGAATGCGTGCCAAAGATAACATTGACGTTATCGACGTTGGTGAGCAGGCCCTCGCCATCGCGCTGCGCGATGCAACCACCAACGGCAACCACGCGCTTGCCCGAAGGCGAAGGCGGCAGGCTTTTGCAGGAATTGCACTGACCGTACAGGCGAGTATCGGCGGCCTCACGCACACAGCATGTCATGAAGACAACGATATCGGCATGCTCGGGATCGAGCGCCATGAGGCAACCATACGAATCGAGCAGACCGCTCACGCGCTCAGAATCGTGCTGATTCATCTGGCAGCCAAAGGTGCGGATAAAGTAGGTTTTACCGGCAAGAATATCGCGTACGGAACGCTGGTCCATGTGCATAAGTCCTAACGATGGGGAGAGAGGGGGGCGAATCGAGGCAAGCAGAAGCTATGCCACAGGCTTAACATCATCCATGACGACGTTATCCATAGCAGCTCGATTGATCTGGTGAACGTAAATAGAAAGACGGATGGCCGTGCGCGACTCCCCGTTAATAAGGATGTCGGAGAACACGGGCGCGCAGGAAATATCAAATCCGGTTGGAATCAAAAAACCGCGCGCAATAGCCACGGCCTTTATGGCCTGGTTGACCGCACCGGCGCCGACACACTGGATGTTGACGGGTACACCATCCTTGACCATGCCGGCGATGGCGCCGGCAACGGACGCGGGCGATGATTTGCTTGATACCTTCAGGCAATCCATGAAGAAACTCCTGCGTTTAAAAGTACGTTTTAACTGCAATAACTTTATCGTACCGAGTGGACTCGGTAAAGGCACTATTCCTCTTTGGCAAGATCGAAGGTCACGGTGATTCGATCACGCGAAACGCGAATCTTTGGGTCGCCGCAAAGGTTGAGATAGTACCGGGCGGCAAGGTCATTAAAGTCGCGCTCCACAGCACGCGAAAACTGTGCCATGTCATCCTTGGCAATACGTAGCCCGCGACGATCTTTCGCAAGATCGACAGGAGCCGGCGCATGCGAGGAAGAATCACGCTCGCGCAGCAAACGCGCGGTCACACCGCGAACGGGCTTAATCTGCCCTGCCAAAATGCGATGTGCCGTGCGCTCGGACATCTCAAGACCCAAACCCGAACAGATGCGGATAAAGTCCTCGGCATCAGAGGCAAGGCCTAAACGATCGACAACCGGAAGCTCGCTCTCGTCATCAATAAACAGGAGACGCGACGTATCGAGCCGGCTTGACGCCTGAGCATAAAGGGTCGCGGCAATCTCAGACGGAGAACCAAGATAGACATCGCAACCACGCAACTCCTCGAGCGCAAACTCACAGGCAGCGCGAATAATATTATGCGGACCGCGAGCACAGACATAACGTCCGTCCTCATCCTTGACGGCCTGGGGCCAGCTGGACTGATCGGCGCGCTCACTGAGGCGGTCGGCCGCAACGCTCACCTTAAAGGCTGAACCAAGATCGACACCGGACGTAACCACACGGGCCTCGTCGGTGTTCTGCTTGATCGAAAACAATGCCATGCCACGACCGTGAACGCCCCAACGGTCCATCTTCATGCTCTCGAGCTTGGAGGTAACGCGAGCATCGAAGATTCGCTCTTGCATATCCTGCGGAACACCCGAGCCGTTATCCAGAAAGACAAGCGTGCGGACGCCATCTTCCTTGGTCGTAGCGAGAAAGACCTTGTCGGCGCCGGCATCGCGAGCATTACGGAGCATTTCGATGACGATATCCTCGACATGCTGAATGTCGTGCTTTGCCTGGCGCCGCTCGGCCTCCGAAACGCGGAGGCGGACATACCCCTCGCCAAGGTTCTCCTCGACGCGAAGGTTGCCCTCCCCCGACATCGACGCGATAAATGAGATGAGCTCGTTCGCGTCGCTCATGTTATTTAGCGATATCGACAGCGCGGCTCTCGCGAATCACGACGACGCGCACCTGACCGGGATACTCCATCTCTTCCTCGATCTGATGGGCGATATCGTGAGCCAGGACCGTGGACTGGGCATCGGAGATCTTGTCCGGCTGAACCATGACGTGTACCTCGCGACCAGCCTGCATGGCATAGGTACGCTCGACGCCGTCATGGGAGTTGGCGATCTCCTCGAGCTTCTCAAGACGCTTGATGTAGTTCTCGGCAGACTCGCGACGGGCACCAGGGCGAGAGGCAGAGACAGCATCGGCGGCCTGTACCAGGACATCGAGCACCGTGTTGGGGTCGACGTCGGCATGGTGAGCCTCGATAGCGTGGACGATAACGGGCTTCTCGCCATAACGGCGGGCAAGCTCGGCGCCGATGACGGCATGCGGGCCCTCGACGTCATGGTCGATTGCCTTGCCCAGGTCGTGCAGCAGGCCGGCGCGCTTGGCGGTAACAACGTCCAGGCCAAGCTCGGAAGCCATTACGCCGCACAGGTCAGAGACCTCGAGGGAGTGCTGAAGCACGTTCTGACCAAACGAGGTACGATAGCGCAGGGCACCAAGGGTCTTGACGATCTCGGGGTGCAGGTCGTGAATGCCGGTATCGAATGCAGCTTGCTCGCCAGCCTCGCGCACGCGCTGCTGAACCAGGTCGGCAGCCTTGTGATACATCTCCTCGATGCGGGCGGGGTGAATGCGGCCGTCGGCGATGAGGTTCTCGAGGGCGACACGGGCGGTCTCACGACGGACCGGGTCGAAGCTCGAAAGAACGACGGTCTCGGGCGTGTCATCGATCACGAGATTGACGCCGGAAACCTGCTCGAAGGTCCGGATGTTGCGACCCTCGCGACCGATGATACGGCCCTTGAGGTCATCAGAGGGAATGTGCACGGAGGTAACGGTGACCTCGGCAGTGTGGTCGGCAGCGCAGCGCTGAATCGCCAGGGAAAGAATCTCCTGGGCGGTCTTGTGGCACTCGGCGCGAACCTGCTGCTCGGACTCGCGAATAATCGTGGCGGCCTCGTGGGTGACCTCGCCGCGAACCTTATCGAGGAGCTCCTTGTGGGCATCCTCGCGGGTAAGGTCGGCGATACGCTCGAGCTCGGAGGTCTGCTTTGCGCAGAGCTCCTCGAGCTCACGGGAGCGCTTCTCGACCTGACCGGCCTGACTGGACAGCTGATGCTCGCGCTTGTCGAGAGCGTCGTTGCGGCGATCGAGGGATTCCTCGCGCTGCATCACGCGGTTCTCGAGCGTACGAATCTCGCTCTTGCGCTGCTTGTCCTCGGCCTCGGCGGCCTGCTTGTTCTTGATGATCTCCTCTTTAGCCTCGAGCAGAGCCTCTTTTTTGAGGGTCTCGGCCTGACGCTTTGCATCACCGATCAGGGACTCAGCCTGTGCGTGTGCCGACTGGATCTTTTCGTCGGCCTCGTGAAGACTACCCTGCTTGGCGGTGCGCATGTAGGCAATGGCGGCGATGGCACCCAAAACGATGCCAACGAGCGCTGCAATGATAGGCATGCTCACTCCTTTTTATGGATTCGTTACACAACAAAGCGAACCGTCCTTATGAACGGCTCGCGACATTTGAGTAATATGGGCGCAGCTTATGCGGGTCGGATACAGATAAACATATAAACAAACTCATCACAGATGAGCACATATCACAAAGCAAATGACAGTGTTTATCGTACGTTGAACCACAACAACTGTCAAATAAATGGCCCCAGTACGGCGGCTAAAACGCGGTGAGCGGCGGGGCCACAAAACGCATACGCCTAAAGCGCACATTCCTCGCATTCGGCATCGAGACGTGCCTTAACGGCATCGGCGGCGATGTGATACGAGAAGCCCTTGACCATCAAAAACCGAACCAGTTTTTCGAATCCGCGCGTCTCTGGAACACGCCGCTTGGCGAGCAGGGCTGACGCACGCGCCAAATCGTCTTCGACGGCAAAATAATCCTCGGGATAACCGGGAATGTCATCGAGCACAACATGACGTCGCTTGAGCTCGGTCTCGATTTTGCGCTGTCCCCAACCGCGCCGCTTGCGTTCCTCGATAAAGTACGAGCAAAAGCGGTTCTCGTCTAAAAAGCGATACTCGGTGGCGCGCTCGACGGCGAAATCGATCGCGGGCTGGTGAAAGCCGTAGCGAGCCAGCTTGTCACGGACCTCACCCGTCGCATGGTCGCGGCGCGATAACATCTCAGTCACCATGGTAAGTGCACATTTACGCTCGATGAGCTGCACCGCCTCACGAAAGTTATCCCAATCACAGGGAAGATCGGGGCGGTTTTTGACATACAGGCGCGCGACCCGCACGGGAATCCAAATGGACCGCTCAAAACCGCCCTCAAGCTCACAATCGATATGTGCGCAAGGCTTTTTGGACGCATACCCGCTCGAGAACGAGGAGGCCGCCTTCTTATCGGGAAAGACGACCGTGGCCTCGGTCACCGTATACGACATGAGCGTAACCGCTACTCGTCGTCATCATCGAGCATGGCGGAACCATCGATGGCGTAAAGCTCGTCAAACTCCTCAGGCGCAGGCTGATCGGTCAGCTCTACCTCGGACGGAGCATCGTCATCAAACTCAAGCCCGCAGGCAAGACGGACCTTATGCTCAATCTCGTCGGCGCAATCGGGGTGTTCGCGCAGGAACGCCTTGGCGGCCTCGCGACCGTTGCCGAGCTTGTCCTCGCCATAGGCAAACCAGGAGCCCATCTTCTTGCAGATGCCGCACTCGACAGCCATGTCCAGAATCGAGCCCTCCTTAGAGATGCCCGTACCGTACATAATGTCGAACTCAGCAGAACGGAACGGAGCTGCCACCTTGTTCTTAACGACCTTAGCGCGCACGCGGTTACCGATAACCTCGTCCTTAAGCTTAATGCTATCGATACGGCGAATGTCGATACGCACCGAAGAGAAGAATTTAAGGGCGCGGCCGCCCGTCGTGGTCTCGGGGTTGCCGAACATGACGCCGATCTTCTCACGCAGCTGGTTAATGAAGATGCACGTCGTGTTGGACTTAGACAGCGAGCCGGCGAGCTTGCGGAGCGCTTGGCTCATCAGGCGAGCCTGAAGACCGACCGTAGTGTCGCCGATTTCTCCCTCGATCTCGGCACGCGGGGTCAGCGCGGCGACGGAGTCAACAACGATGGCATCGATGGCGCCGGAACGCACGAGCATGTCAACAATCTCGAGCGCCTGCTCGCCCGTATCGGGCTGAGAAATGAGCACCTCGTCGATATCCACGCCGATACGCGCGGCATACGTGGGATCGAGCGCATGCTCGGCATCGATAAATGCCACAACGCCACCCATTGCCTGGGCCTCGGCCAGGATCTCGAGCGAAAGCGTCGTCTTACCGGAGGACTCAGGACCGTAAATCTCGACGATACGGCCACGCGGCACGCCGCCGATACCCAGCGCGGCATCAAGTGCCAGAGCGCCCGTAGGGATGGCCTCGACCTCGAGCTCGGGGCCACCGTCGCCGTACCTCATGATGGAACCCTGGCCGAACTTCTTCTCAATCTCGGCCTTGGTGGTGGCGATCATCTCGTCGCGCTCTTTACCCGTCGTGCGTGCATGAACGGTACGTACGGGACCTGAATTCTTGGCCATGAATAGCCCTCCTCTTAACAACCTGAAACGATAATAAACGAACGGCTGTTCGTGGTCAACCGTTCAGATTCATCATATGCACCCGACCATTCCAAAACCCAGCCAAACGCCAACCAATCACCGACCAAACGCTTGACCACGTCAATCACAAATACGAGTGCGCGAACAAATTTATGCCATGTACCAGCGCAAACGTAATTCCGGTCAAAGGTCCCTATCTCCACAATTAAGGGGCCCTAAGGCCCCTTAAACCACGTCTAATCCATAGAATTGAGCACGCGGACAATACGCTCCAAAGCCTCCGCGACCGCATGGGCACGAACGCACGACCGATCGCCCTCATAATGACAGCGCGCAGACTCGACAACCGGCGCTCCCCCATCGGCCGCACGATACGCCCACCCAATATAGAACGTACCGGCGGGGTCTTGCTCAGTGCCGCCACCGGGCCCAGCGTAGCCCGTTGCGCTCACGGCCACATCGCTCTGATAGAGGTCCAGCGAGCCCACGGCCATCTCGCGCGCCGTCTGGTGCGACACGGCGCTAAACCGATCGAGCGTTTCCTGCTCGACGCCGAGCACGCGATGTTTGATCTCATCGCAGTAGGTCACCGCACCGCCACGAAGCACCGCCGAGGCACCCGGGATATCGGCAATCGTCGAGGCGATCATGCCCGCCGTCAGCGACTCCGCCGTCGACACCGTCACACCACGGGCACTCGCGCGCTCGACAATGTCGCGCGCCAGCTCCTCGTTGTTTGCGGCGATCTGCAAATAAGACTCCGTCATACCCACCAGGACCTAGACCGAAAAGACGATCTTGCGACAGTTCCAGAAGTACTGGGCGCCCGAGACAATGGTCAAAATCACGGCGATGACGTACAGGAAGCGCGACACCGAATAGACACCGAGCAGCAGCGACACCGGCCCCAGCTGAAGGCCGGCCATCGCAAAGACGCACAGATAGCCGCAGATGGAGACCATCGTGGTCGCCGTCTTGTACTTGCCGAGCTTATCGGCGGCAACGACTACACCGGCAGCACTCGCGACCATGCGAAGGGCGCTCACCAGCAGCTCACGGAACAGGATGATGAACACGGACCACACGGTCACCATGCCAAAATCAAGGAACAGCAGCAGGGCCGAAAACACGAGCAGCTTATCGGCGATGGGGTCCAAGAACTTGCCAAAATCAGTGATCTCGTTGCGCGAGCGCGCCAGATAGCCGTCGACCTTATCGGTGCACGACAGGATCACATACAGAATGAAGGCAGCGGCGGCGAGCGGGCCGTCGAAGGTGCTCCAGTCCGTACCGGCAACGCTCGCGTGAGACAGGGCCGAGACGATCATGAACACCGGGATAAAGACGATGCGAACGCACGTCACGATGTTGGCGGGCGTCCAAACACTCGTCAGTTCCTTATTACTCTCGTTTGCCACGACGCTCTCCTACTCCACAACATGACCGATAAGCTCATAGCAGAAGCTATCGGTAAACTCGACGGTCAGAATATCGCCCACGGACGCCTCGCTGGCGTCCAGATGCACCGCGCCATCGGAATCGGGCGCCTGGAACCAGGCGTGACCGATCAGCTCGGCGCCGTCCTCGGTCTCCTCGATGCCATCGACGATCACCTGGGCGCGCTCACCCACATGGGCTGCCGTGGCGGCAAAACCGAGCGACTCGGCCAGATCCATGGCCTCCTGGGCGCGCTCGAGCTTAACCTCCTCATCGACCTGGCCTTCCATCTTGGCGGCCAGGCTGCCCTCCTCACGCGAGTAGGCGAAAACGCTCGTGTAGTCAAAGCCAACGGTGTCCATAAAGTCGATAAGGTCGCGGAACTCTTCGTCGGACTCGGTCGGGAAGCCGACCATGGCCGTGGAGCGAATCACGATGCCGGGGATGCGCTCGCGAAGGTCGCGGAACAGATCCTCGAGCTCCTGGCGCGAACCGGAGCGACGCATGGCCTTGAGGATGCGCGCGCCGCAGTGCTGCACGGGGATATCGATATAGGGAAGCACCTCGGGCGTATCGCGAATCGTCTCGATAAGCTCGTCGGTCATGCCCTCAGGCTGCAGATAGAGCACGCGGACCCAGACGTTGTGCGGGCGCACGGCCTCGGCGACGGCACGCAGCAACTGCGCCAGATTGCGCGGCGAGCCCTCGGCGACGTCCTCGTCGGCAAAGTCGGTGCCCCAAATGCCCGTGTCCTGGCCAATCAGCACGATCTCGCGTACGCCGCCGGCAACCAGGTCGCGCACCTCGGAGATAATGCTCTCGGCACTACGCGAATGATAGCGACCGCGAATGTAGGGGATCATGCAGAAGCTGCAAAAACGATTACAGCCATCGGAGATCTTGACGTAGGCGACAGCGCCCTCGACAGTGCGCTTGAACTGCGGAATATAGGCTGCGATCTCACGCTCGACACCCAGTACGCCATCGATGACCGCCACGATGCC
>CABTZA010000057.1 GCA_902489225.1 uncultured Collinsella sp. | reverse complement strand
TGGGTTTTTTTTTCAAGCAGAAGACGGCATACGAACTGCTCAAGCGCGAGGCCACCACGTTTGCCTCGACGGTCTACACGGCGCGCGAGTTTTGCCTGATGGCTCCCAAGAGTCTTGGCGAGAAGTCGCTCGTCGTTGCCTGCAGCCACAGCGGTAACACGCAAGAGGTCGTCGACGGCTGCGAGATGGCGTTGGCTGCCGGCGCCGAGGTCGTCGCCCTCACCGACTGCGAGGGCTCCAAGATTGATAACGGCAAGTGGACCACCTGGGTCTATCCGTGGGGCGAAGGCGTGCCGCAGGCCGAGGTTCCGCAAGGCATCGGCGCTCTGATCGCCGCCGAGCTGCTCGACCAGCAGGAAGGCTACGAGGCGCTTGCCGACATGTACGAGGGCCTCAAGCAGATGGATGCGCTGCTGCCCGCCGCCCGCGAGAAGGTCAACGCCGAGCTGGGCGATCGCTTTGCCGAGCTCTGCCAGCAGCACAAGTTCTTCTACATCCTGGGCTCCGGCCCCAACTTTAGCCAGACCTACGCCATGGCGATCTGCTCGCTCATGGAGATGCAATGGCAGCACTGCTGTTACATCCACTCCGGCGAGTATTTCCACGGCCCGTTCGAGGCTACCGAGCCCGGCGTGTTCTACTTTGTGCAGCTCGGATCGGGCGAGTGCCGCCCCATGGAGGAGCGCGCGCTGGCGTTCCTCAACACGCACACCGACACGATCATGGTGCTCGACGCGCTCGAGTACGGCGTGGGCGACGTGCCCACCAGCGTGCGTTCGTACCTGGAGCCGATCTTCTTCTATGCGATGAGCTGCGAACTGCGTGCTGCTCGCGGCAAGGTGTTCGACCACAGCCCCGAGGTTCGTCGCTACATGGGCATCGAGCAGTACTAGGTTCCGGGAATTATCTTTTTTGACGGGGTCTGCGCTGCGCGCGGGCCCCGTTTTGCGTTGTGGCGGCCGGATTCGTGTCTGCGCGAAAACGAAGGTGAATACTTTTCCGCGAAGTGAACGACCTGTTTTGGACCCCCGAAGCATCCACGCTTTTTGGCGGCAAAACCGCTGGAAAAACTCGACGAAACCGCAGGAAACAGCGCCTGAAAAATGTCGATGCTTCGGGGGTCCGATTTTGCTCGTTCACATCGCGGAAAAGTATTCACCTTCGATTCGCAAACGTGTTGCATGAGCAAAAAAAGCGGGCCGCGCCGGTACTATTCCGGTGCGGCCCGCTTAGTATCGCGCTTAGATTTGCAAGGTTGCGGCAGCCAGCGGCCTACTTGCCGACAACGCCTTCGGCGTCCCACCAGTCGAGCTGGGCGATGTTGTCGCGGATGTGCTGGCAGCTCTTGTGGAAGCCCTCGAGCTCGTACTCGGACAGGTCCAGCGTGTAGACCTCCTCGACGCCCTCGGCGCCGATCACGCACGGCAGGGAGGTAAAGATGCCCTCCTCGCCATACTGGCCGGTCATAAGCGTGGAGGCGGAAAGCACGGCGTGCTCGTTGTGAAGCACGGCGGCGCAGACGCGCGCGGCGGAGTTGGCGACGGCATACTCGGTGCACTGCTTGCCCTGGTAGGTCACATAGCCGCCTTTGCGTGCGAGTTCCTCGACTTCCATGTGGTCGAAGGCGTACTTGTCGGGGTTCTCGGCCTGAAGCTCGGTGAGGCTCTTGCCGGCGATGGTCGCGGCCTTAAAGGCTGCAAGCTGGCTGAAGCCGTGCTCGCCGATCATGTAGGCGTCAATGGACTTGGGGCTCACGCCGACCTTCTTGGAGATCTCGGTGCGCAGGCGGGCGGAGTCCAGACCGCAGCCCGAGCCGATGATCTTCTTGGGATCGTAGCCGGTCAGGTGCCACAGCTCGGTGCACACGACGTCGCAGGGGTTGGAGATGCTCACGAAGATGCCGTCGAAGCCGGCGTCGACGATGCGCTTGGCAAAGGTGCGGGCGGCGTCGGTGGTAAAGAACAGCTCGCCGTCACGGTTGCCAGCGGCCAGTGCGACCTTGCCGGCGGCATTGACGATGACGTCGCAGCAGGCCAGCTCCTCGTAGCGGTCGTAGCAGTTGACGATCTTGGTGTTGTACGGGACAAATGAAAGGGAGTCGCGCAGGTCCTGGACCTCGGACGTCACCTTGGCCTCGTTGATATCGCACAGGTACAGCTCATCGGCAATACCCTGCATAAGCAGGCTGTTGGCGACATGTGCTCCTACGTGGCCCTGGCCGACCACACCGATCTTACGCGTCTGGTGCATATACGTATCCTTTCGGCCGAGTTTTTCGCGTCGAACCATTGTAGCTTCCTGCCGCCACTTTGCTAGGCTAAAGCGCCGTAGATTTTTGGACATGCCTTAATCTCTACTTTTGGCTGTTTTGGACCACTGGCGGTGTCTCGGGGCGATACACTCGCGCGGATGGGGCCGGTCGTTGTACCATAGCTGCAACTGACTCGTAAGGAGCATCCATGCCCATTCGCATCCCCGACGCCCTCCCTGCCGCCGCGCAGCTCGAGAGCGAGAACATCTTTGTCATGACCGAGTACCGGGCGCTGCACCAGGACATCCGTCCGCTGCGCGTGCTCATCCTCAACCTCATGCCCACCAAAATCGCTACCGAGACGCAGATCATGCGCAAGCTCTCCAACACGCCGCTGCAGGTGGAGGTGGACCTGCTGCGCACCAAAACACACGAGGCCACGCACGTGAGCGCCGGCCACCTGGAGACGTTCTACCGCACGTTCGACGACATCCGCGACATCCACTACGACGGCCTGATTATCACGGGCGCCCCGGTGGAACAGATGCCGTTCGAAGAGGTCGACTACTGGCCCGAGCTCTGCCAGATCATGGACTGGTCTACCACGCACGTACACTCTACGCTGCACATTTGTTGGGGCGCACAGGCCGGTCTGTACCATCATTACGGTATCCAGAAGTATGACCTGCCGGCAAAGGCGAGCGGCGTGTTCGAGCATTATCTGGTGAAGCCGCAAAGCCCGCTGGTCCGCGGCTTCGACGACCGTTTCTATGCCGTGCATTCGCGCAACACCGATGTGCGCCGCGAGGACGTGGAGGCCGAGCCGCAGCTTGAGGTCGTGGCCGTGTCCGACGAGGTGGGCCTGTACATCGTCAAGTCGACCGACAGCCGTCGCTTCTTTGTCTTTGGCCATCCCGAGTACGACACCGATACGCTGCGCCTGGAGTACGAGCGCGATGTGAAGCGCGGGCTCAACCCGGAGGTGCCGGCGCATTACTTCCCGGGCGACGACCCCTCCGCCGAGCCGCGCAACGTCTGGCGCAGCCAAGCTCAGCTGTTCTACACCAACTGGCTCAACTACTACGTCTACCAGACCACGCCCTACGACCTGGCCCGCGCCGGCGAGGAGCACTAGGCTGCGATGGTACTGCTGTAGCCGTGGCTGATATGGCGGCGATTAGGCGCTGATGATGTGGGGTAGCGGCAGGTCGTGAGCGTCGGTGGGAACGCGGTCGACACGCTGCTCGTCAAAGGCGATGCCGATGATTTGGCATGCGGGCGAGAGCATGGGCAGGTAGCGGTCGTAGCAACCGCCGCCGTAGCCCAGGCGCGCGCCGGTTTGGTCGAAGGCCACGAGCGGCACGACGATCATGTCGAGAGCTTCGGCAGGCACGATAGGGAAGTGGTTGCTGTCGATGTCCGTGGCCGCAAAGGCCCGCGTAGGGTGGGCGATAAACGGAGCCGCGGACGCATCGTCGGCGGCAACTGCCCGCATACACATGCGCTGGCCACAAGCCACGGTGTCTGTTGCCGAGAGCATGCACGGATAGGCCACGCGCCAGCCGCGCGCGGCGGCCGCAGCGGCAAACGCGGCAGGGTCTGCCTCGGAACCCATCGCGGCATAGACGGCAACGATGCGCGGCGCCGCGGCATCTAAGCGGCCCAGCAGCTCAACCAGCCGCGCACAGATATCAGCAGACTTCGCCGCCCGCAAGTCCAAATCAAGAGCATCGCGCTGGGCAATCACCGCCCGCCGCAACTCAGCCTTGTCCATCCCAACCTCCTCTAGCAAACCTGCCAAAAAGTGACAGGCTTATTTTGGCTGGTTTTATCTGGGCAAACGTCGAAGCCGCCACAAAGGCGCCCTGTGTGGCGGCTTCGACTCGACGTTGGCTTCACAGCGCCGCAGCGATCGCTTCAGTCACAAACTTATTGAGTGACTCACCCTTCTTTGCCGCTGCCAGCGCTGCTTGCTTGTGGAGCTCAGAGCCCGTTCTTACGTTGAACGAGCCCTTAAAAGCCCGCTCGGGTTCCTTGCCCTTCTCGGCGCAAAACTCAAGGTAATCGTCGACGGCGTCGTGGAAGCATTGCTCCACTTCTTCAGCCGTGGAGCCTTCAAATACGATTGCGTCCCTAATGCCGGCGACCATACCTGTTAGCACATGCTGTTCGGCATCGAACTCGACCGGGGCGAAATAACCCTTGTATGCCAAAACGTTACTCATGACTACCTCCGACATCTTGCAGAAAGCGAACGATGTTTCGAATGGTCCCCGCTGTCAATTCGTCAGATGGATGAGGCGCGTGCATTACGAACATCCTGCCATCTGATGGCCTGTAGAAGCGAACGCGCGATCCGGACGTCTTGCCTTTGCTGTCCATTTCAAAGCCATATGAAGCCATAACTTTAAGAAAGTCAGCAAATCTATACGTTGAAGGACAGCTAAGCAGCTGGGCGATGAGTTTATCGGATCGAGTCATCCCGCCTCACATTCTGCAACTATATTCTAGTTGCAATTTCAGTTCGATGCAAGCACCTCTACTATAGAACATGTGTGCGTATAGAACAAGTGTTCGAACTACCACGAAGGGCGCCTGTGAACTGCGCCCTTCGTGGTAGTTTTGCTTGCCGTGCCTTAGCCCAGCAGGTCGATGACGTTGAAGCCGGCGTTGCTCTTGGCGATGACGTCGCGGCCGCCAAAGACGCAGGTGGGTGACTCGGCTGCGATGCGCGTTACGTCGGCGCCGAGCGAGCGAAGCTCACCGGGCGTGGCGGCGAGCATCTGGGCGCGGCGCTCCTCGCGCGCATGCGGATCGAGCCCGGCCAGGTAGGTCGTGTTGCGGCGCTTGGTGAGCGCGTACGGCTTCACCGGCGCGTCCATGCCGCTCACGCAGCTCACGATAAAGCCCTCAAAGGCGGCCTCGTCGGGATCAAAGCTGCCGAGCCATTCGCCCGCGCGCGCCACGCGCTCAATCGAGGGGTCGATTGCCGGGTCGCGGTAGGTGTAGAACGCCGCCTGACGCTCGCCGGCCGCGCGGAATCCGCAGCCGTACGCGCCGCCCTTAACGCGGATCTCGTTCCACAGATAGTCGTAGGAGAGCGCGTTGGCGGCAACCGCCCAGGCGCCCGTCACGTCGATGCCCAAGCGACGCGGGTCGCACGCGCTTGCCGCAAAACAGATGTCGCTGGGGATGACAAAGGCCTCGTGGCGGTCGCACGGCGTCGGCACCACGAGCGCGTTGCGGCCGGCATCGGCGCCGTCGCCAGCGCCCAGCTCCAGGTCGCCCGCGGCGGCCCAGTATGCGTTAAAGTCCTCGTCGCTGCCGGTAAAGCTCGCCAGGCAGCCATCGGCCACAAAGATGCGGCCTGCCAGCTCGGCAAGCTTGGTACGCAACCCGTTCACGCGCTCGTCAAAGTGGTCGAGCAGGTCGCGCAGGAACAGATAGAAGTCCACGCCCGAAAGCTGCTCGCGCACCACGGCCGAAGGCGAGCTGTAGCTCATCGCGCGACCGAGCGCCGCCGAGTGGCCGTTGTTGATAAAGCCCTGCTCAAGCCCAATGCGAATCTGTGTGAGCACGTCGCGCACGCGGTCGGCGTCGGCATCTGCCAAAAGCGTGCTCGACCATACCTCGCGCGGCAGACTCGCCAGCGCATCGATCTTCTCGGACAGGGCGCCGGCGCTCACCAGCAGGTAGGGGCGCACGCCGTCCACTTCGGGCTGCGTCATGACCTCGGTCGTAAAGCTCAAAAAGCCGAGCTTGCCAGCGAGCAAGTTGTCGAGTTCCTCGGCCGAGTGCTCGCGCGTGGGCAGCTGCTTAAGCAGGCGGCAGAGCAGTGTCACATAGGGCAGGTCCTCAAACGCGACGCAGTTCAGGTCGAAATACTGCATGGCGTAGGCCAGACGGTTGGTGGGGATGCCGTGGCGCAGGCAGGGGATGGGCACGGTCGTGTCCACGATCAGTGGCGGCTCGGGGCGCGCCTCGCCAATGTCGGACACGCGCAGGCGCGGCAGCGTGGCCTTGGCCTCGGGTGTGTCTTCCGCCTCCTGCGCGGCACGCAGCGCGGCCGTGCGCTCGACCACGTCGGTCAGCTCGGCATCGGTCATGGCATCGCGCTTGGCTGCCAGCTCGGCGGCCTCGGCACCCTCCGAACCCTCGGCGGCGTCCACCGGCACCAGCTCGACCAGTGCCATGTGGTCGTTTTCCAGCACCAGCTCGCGCAGCAGGTCCTCAAAATAGCTGCCGTCCAGCTCGCTACGCAGCTCCTCGTACACCGGGCCGTACTTGAGCGCCAGCGTCGCGGCGTCGTCATCGTAGAGCCAGGTGCTCAGCGCGTCGCACGCAATGGCCACGCCGTCGGCGATGCCATAGTCACGCTGGCGCAGGTCGTACTCGTTGCTGCTGATGATGGCTTCCAGACGCTCGCGCGGAACTCCGTGCTCGCACAGGTCGCGGCAGGCGTCCTGGAACACGCGACGCAGCTCGCGCGCCACACCGGGCTGTGCGTTTTGCAGCATGATGAGCTCGTAGGGCTGCAGGCTCTCGGCCGCGGTGTAGCTCACCACGTTGCCGCCCAGGCCGGCGGCCAGAATGGCCTTCTTAACCGGCGCTTCGTTGGAGCCCAGCAGCGCCTCGAACAGGATATCCGCCGCGATCGTGCGCTTGCGGTCGAGCGCGCTGCCCAGCACAAGGCCCAGGCCCACCAGGGCGTTCTCGGGTGTGGTGGCCATCTCGATGCGCTTGTACTCGCAGGTCACGGGCGCCTGCGCGTCCAACGGATTGGGCGCCAGCGTGGACGGGTCCTCGCCGGCGGCAACGGCAGCGTCCATGCGGCGGCTCGCGGCACTCGGCTGCGACAGATAGCGCTCGTCCAAAAAGGCCAGTGCGCGGTCCACGTCCAGGTCGCCGTAGAGCGTGATGTAGGAGTTGGAGGGATTGTAGTGTCGCGCGTGCGTGTCCAGGAACTGCTCGTAGGTGAGCGCGGGAATCGCGCGCGGGTCGCCGCCGCTCTCGTGCGCATAGGCGGTGTCGGGATAGAGCGCGGCGTTGACGGCATCGTCCAGCACGCTCATGGGATCGGACAGCGCGCCCTTCATCTCGTTGAACACCACGCCGTTATAACGCAGCGTGCCCTCGTGCAGGCTCGCGGCGCTGCTGTCGCCGTCGCCCTCCGGCAGGTCCAGTTCGTAGTGCCAGCCCTCCTGCTCAAAAATGGTGGGCTTGGTATAGATGGCCGGGTTGAACACCGCGTCCAGGTACACGTCCATCAGGTTGTACAGATCCTGCTCGTTGGTGGTGGCAACGGGGTAGATGGTCTTGTCGGGGTAGGTCATGGCGTTGAGGAACGTCTGCATGGAGCTCTTGATCAGGTCGACAAACGGCTCCTTGACGGGAAACTTGGCCGATCCGCACAGCACCGAGTGCTCAAGAATATGGAACACGCCGGTGGAATCGGCCGGCGGCGTCTTAAAGCCAATGGCAAAGGCCTTGTTTTCGTCGTCGCACGCCAGGTACAGCAGACGAGCGCCCGAGGCAGTGTGTCGCAGCACGTAAGCGTCCGAGTCGAGCTCGGGCACGGTCTCGCGGCGCTCGACGGCAAAGCCGTGGCAGGTAGTGCCGGGCACCAGCAGTGCAGCGGCTGCGGCGCGCGGGTCGGTTGAGGTGGTGGGCATATGCAGTCTCCTTTGACGCCCCAGCGGGGGCGAATCGAGTCGAATCCTCGAGAGTATACCCATATGGGGCCGCGACCCTGCGGCGAACTGGAGACGATGCCAGCGGATTGGGCGAAGGGCTCGCGTGCCCGCCGCACGAGCGTGGAAAATTGGACACTCGCCAAACGAGAGTGGATATTCGGACGGACGAGCGAGGATTTCCGGATACCTATCGAACGAGAGTGGATATTTGGACGGAATTTGCCGCAAAAGCCCCAAAAACCGTCCAAATATCCACTCTCGATATCCGACCGTCCGAAAATCCTCGCTCGTCCATCACTCGCGTATCTCTCGTCCCTCATTCGTCTCTAATATGAGAGATGACAGGAAGATGAGAGAAAAATATGAGAGATAACTGAGCAGCAAAGAGACAGGCAATCATGGTATTGTCTCAATACCAATTGTTCTACCAGCAAAAATATGTATAAATGAAGCAAATGGTAGACATTCCATCTCTCATCTATCTCTCTATCTCTAAGCCGAGAGATAGAGAGATAGATGAGAGATAATTTCGAGAGATAACTGAGAGACGAGGGAAATCTATCCGCGGCATTCTCCGCAGGACCGAGCGAAAGGACGTGCAGATGAACGAAAACGAGCTGACCGGTCTGCTTGAGTCTTTAAGGCGTATGGGCTCGGATGATCTTAACGTCGAAGTGAAGGAGAGCGCCACGACGCTTTCCCGCGATGTGTGGAAAACGGTGAGCGCATTCGCGAACACTGCCGGCGGAATCATCGTGCTCGGAGTGAGTGAGCGCGCAGGTTTTGTCCCGGTTGAGAACTTCGAGACCGAGAAAGTGCTCAACCAATTTGTGTCAGGCATGGGTGATGCGGGCGGTCGAGGAAAGCTGGCCAATCCGCCTAAATACACGATCGAGCGAGTGGAGCTTCAGGACGTCATCGTTCTCGTCATTACGATTGAGGAGCTCGATCCGTCGAGCAAGCCCTGCTATGTCATAGAGCGGGGCGCCCAGGGCGGCAGCTACAAGCGCATCGATGACAAAGATGTGCCGCTTTCATCGACCGAGGTGCTCGCATTGGCGTCATACGGTCGAGCGACTCCGAGCGATCGGGACGCGGTGGCGGGTGCGGGCGCGGACAATCTCGACGAGACGCTGGTCGACCGTACGATAGATCGGGCTTTCTCGTTGACGCCCCGGGCAATGCGCGGCGCGCCGGACAAACAAACGAAGCTGGAGCGCCTAAATATCCTTGATTCCCAGGGCAATGTCACCAAGGCTGGACTCCTAGTTGTGGGCACCTACCCTCAGCAGTTCTATCCCAAGCTCTTCATTGACGTGGCTGTCCATGCGGGAACTCAGAAGGGCATGGCGGGGTCGCTGAGGTTCATGGACCGCACAATCTGTGAGGGAACGTTGGGCGAGATGATCTCGGATGCCGTCGCAGCCGTCGCCAAGAATTTGCGGCGAACCTCGACCGTCCAAGGCGTCTCGCGTGTCGACTCGCTTGAGATTCCCGAGGAGGTTCTGCGCGAGGCAATCGCCAACGCCGTAATCCATCGAGAATACGGGGATCGGTTCTGTGGACAATCGATTGCCGTCGACGTCTTTGATGATCGTGTCGAGGTGACAAATCCTGGCGGCCTTTACGGGGGAAAGACTCGCGAGAACTTGTTTGACGGCAGCTCCCGATGCCGTAACGCGACGCTTGTGAAGCTCATGTCGATTGTCCCGCTGCCGGATGGCGCAGGTTCGCCGGCTGAGGGCAATGGCTCGGGCATCCCGATGATGATCGATGCCATGCGCGCGCATGGTCTGGCCGAGCCCCTGTTCTGCCCGGGGTTCGATCGGTTCAAGGTCGTACTTTACCGTTCAAAGATCGAGCCGGTCGATCATGGCGGGGGCTTAATTGTGACGGCACTCAAACATTACGGCGAGCTGGGGACGCGTGAGCTGGCAGAGCGCACGGGGCTCACAATTTCCCAGGTTAGGTCGCGCGTCAACGCGCTCATTGCTCAAGGCGAGCTTGAGCCCAC
>CABTZA010000056.1 GCA_902489225.1 uncultured Collinsella sp. | reverse complement strand
GCGGTCGGCCAGGGCGGTCATCTTCTTGCCGGCCTCGTAGACGTTCCTGCCGTCCTCGAGGTAGCCCTCCTGGTCGAAGTGCATGATCTCGATCTTCTCGGTCTCCTTCATGTGTGTCCTCCCATCACATGTGCGCAATTCTATACATCGCGCTTCTTGCTGATACCAATTATAGCCATACGATTGCTTGTTATTTAATACCAATCCAAACTCACGGAGATTTGCGGCGAACGGTCGGTTTCCTCGCCCGAGTGGTATTACAACGCCAATAGTTGTCTATTTCGAGCGCTACTGCCAACGGGTTCCCCACAACTCGCCAGCTATAAAAGCGTTGCGCCAGACCCGCCCAAGCGTTTCCGGCGCAACCGCGCAGTTTAGTTATTCGGCTTCCATCTCCGCTGTCACACGGCGATACATCTCGATAACCTGAGTCGTCGCCTTGGACGGATCTTGATAGTAGCGGCCATCACACGTCTCGGCCGAGACATAGCCCGTATAGCCGTGGCGCATGAGTGCCTCGAGGTCGGCACGCATATCACGCTCGCCGTCGCCCCAGGCAAGATGCGTCGTGCCGCCGCCCACATCTACAAAGTGGGTGTGAACGATCTTGTCGCCCAAAACCTCAAAGTAGCCGTCGATCGTGTCGCCGGCAACTTCCATGGCGCCAAAGTCGATACAGGCCTTCAGGTTGGGACGATCGACCGCCTCGAGGATGCGCGCGACATCCTGTGCCGTATTGACCAACACGGACTCCGACGGCTGCAGGGCCTCGAGCGCGACGCGAATACCGCGCGTATCGGCGTAGTCGCACACCGAGCGCAGCATGGCAACGCTGCGGGCCCAGGCGTCCTCAGCCGGCTCGTCCAGATAGGCCCAACCACTCGTCACCAGAATCTGCGGCACGCCCAACTCAACGGCAACGTCGATCACATTCTTAAAGTACGAGAGGATGCGTTTTTGGCCCGCCTCACCGCGCACCGCGACGTTCCATGGCTTGGGGTTGTTCTGCTCGGGGCACACGCACACGATCTTGATACCGTATTGGGCGGCAAGATCGCGAATCTTATCCACCGAATCGTGCTCATGGCAATCCACATACAGGTGCATCGAGCCGGTCCACAGCTCGATATTGCGATAGCCGGCCTCACCTGCAGCCTTAAAAAACGTCTCGATGCTGTAGTAACGATGGTTGATGTTCATGAGCGAAAGCTCGGGTACGACCATAGCCCTCCCCTTTCGTACGGAGTTTTAAAAAACAGGGGGCCGCCGCAGATGCGACAAGCCCCCCAAAGATCGACGCAACCGTTAGACGCGATGGAAGCGCGATTCGAACATATTAGGCAAGCACGCCAAAGTAAGCGCCGATGATGCCCACGACCATGGTGCAGAGGATCAGGACCATCGGGTTGATCTTCTTGGAGAGCAGCCAGTAGTAGAGCCAGAAGGCGGCCATACCGAGCATACCGGGCATGATGCCGTCCAGGATGTCCTGGAGAGTCTGGGCGGAGTCGCCCTGACCAATGGCGATGGGCAACGAAGCCCAGAACATGTCCTTGCTCATGGCGCCGACGACCATAACGCCGACAATGCCGACGCAGGCCATGATCTTTTGCATCAGGCCGGTCTTCTGAGCCTCGTCGAGGAAACCAATGCCTAGCTCATAACCCTTGATAGCGCCAAAGATACGAATCAGGAACGCCGGGATGTTGTAGACGAGCAGGAAGGCGATGGGGCCAAAGACGTTGCCGGCCTGGCACAGGCTGATGCCCACGGCAGCGGCGACGACGCGCAGGGTGGACAGGAAGAAGGAGTCACCCAGGCCGGAAAGCGGACCCATGAGGGCGGCCTTGATGTCGTTGACGCTCTCGGGCTCAACCTCGCCACGAGCGACCTTTTCTTCCATGGCCATCGCGATGCCACCCACGAAGGGAGCGAGCTGCGGGGTGATGTTGAAGAATGCGCTGTGACGATGCAGGGCCTCGGCGTAATCATCGGGACGGCCGGCATAGATCTTCTTGAGCATGTTGGCGACCATCAGGCAGAAGGCAATGTTCATCTGCTTGTAGTAGGTCCAGGAGAATTCCATGCCCAGGGCGCCGGTGTTCACGGCGCTCTTAATGAGGTCGGAGCGAGTAATCTGGTTCTCGGAATTAGAAGTCATCGTCCTCATCCCCTTCCACAGAAAGCTGGGACTGGGCGCCACCAAGGCCCAGCAGGTCGTACTTATCGATGCCGATGATGATTGCGATCAGGGCGACGCCGAGGACGGGCACGTTGGCATAGGAGCACAGCAGGAAGCCCAGGAAGTAGAACGGCACGAGCTGCTTGGTAAGCACCAGACGGCCGAGCATGGCGAAGCCCATGGCAGGCAGGATGTTGGCTGCGACGCCAAAGCCATCGAGGACGAACGTCGGGATGAAGTCGAGCAGGCCCTGAACAGCGTCGGCACCCAGATAGAAGGAGACCGAGCACAGGATAAAGGCCAGGACGACAATCACGAGACCGATAATCCAGTGCATAGCGTAGATACCCTTGAGGTTACCCTTGCTGGCAAAGACGTCGGCACGGTCGACCAGAAGGGGCATACCGGCGTTGACGACGTTCTTAATGGCCAGGCACAGAGTGGCGATGGGCATCGCGAGCGCGATAGCGGCCTCGGTGCTCTGACCCAGCTGAATAGCGAAGGCGCAGGCGAGCACACCGCCAATCGTCTCATCGGGCGGCACGTAAGCGCCGATGGAGATAGAACCCATGAAGAGCAGCTCGAGGCTCGCACCGATGGCGAGGCCGGACTGCAGGTCCCCGAGGACTATGCCGACGAGCGGGCACAGAACGATCGGGCGGAACGCATAGAGCGTACCGAGCTGATAATCGAGCTTACCGAAGGCAGCGATAAGTCCGATGAGGATCGCTTGAACAAGCATTGTTCCTCCCTTTGATCCCTCTTGGATCCGCGCGGCGATTCCCGACTTGTCAGCGCGCCCTTTTCCATGCCGACAATCGCCCAGACAGATCCAGCTTGTACCGGTGTGCTGTTAACACCTAAACCGGTGCAAATGATTTGATACCAATTATATAGTCATGCGAAAACTATTTAATACCAATCGCTCAACGGGCGTGTACTCCCGGTGAACGGTAGATGGGGGTAACGGGTAAAGCGTTTATCCGGTACGCCC
Source organism: uncultured Collinsella sp. (assembly GCA_902489225.1). Lineage (GTDB taxonomy): Bacteria > Actinomycetota > Coriobacteriia > Coriobacteriales > Coriobacteriaceae > Collinsella. Next base: position 6,884 of record CABTZA010000056.1, on the reverse strand, counting down.
ACGAATAGGGGCGGCGCCGTGCGCGCCGCCCGTGGTTCCCAATTAGAGGGCGCTTAGGGCATCGACCTTGGGGTCGTCGGCCAGAGCGCGAATCTCGACCTCGACACCGCGGCCGACGAGCTCGCGAATGTCCTCTTCCTCGGCAGCAGTCACAAAGATCTGGCGGGAGATCTTACGGGCATCGGGACGCTGCTCGTCCTTGGACTTGGTGTTGCCCAGGTTGATGGAGGTGATCTGCGGGCAGCCGTCGACAAGCTGCTTGGCCTCGGCGATGCTGGCGACGCAGATGATCATCTTGTACTTATCGGTAACACCGGAGTTGATGGCCTCGATGGCGTGCTCCATGTCCTTAATGACGAGCTTGACGTTGGCCGGCTTTCCCATCTTGAGCGTAGTCTTCCAGACGGGATCGTTGGCAACCTTGTCGCCAACGCAGAAGATGCAGTCGGAGCCCAAGCCCTGGACCCAAGAGACGGCCACCTGGCCATGAAGCAGACGATGGTCGACGCGAAGCAGTTGAATCATGATTGACCCCCAAAGGTCTCATGCCGGAAACCCGGCCCCATTAATAGCAGGCGGTGACTAGAACTCTTCCTCGTCATCCGCATCGGTCAGCAGGTCGTTGACAAACTTGACGCGCGTGTCGTCAGCCGCGAGGATCTCGCGGATAACCTGATCGGCGGGAGCCTCCTGGTCCGAAAAGAGCAGCTGGATCAGCAGCGGCAGATTCATGTTGGCAACCAGGTAGGTGTTGGGGCGCGTCTGGACGATCTTGGTGAACTCGTTGTTGACGCTGCCGCCAAACAGGTCGGTGCACACGATTACGTCGTCGGCGGGGTCGAAGGTCGCCAGGAGCTTGGCGGCCTCCTCGGCGACGTCGGTGCGGCCGTCGACAAACATCGACAGGTCGTGGACGTTATCGCGCGCGCCCGAGAGCAGCTCGGTGCTCTCTTTGATGCCGGTCGCAAAATGCGCGTGGCTGGCAAAGATGTATTGCCTCATTGCGGTTTCCCCCAAATGAAATTAGTAGTCGAACTGGTGGTAGTAGCGGCGGTACTTGAGGTTGTGCTTGGTGACCAGCTCGTAGTTGCGCGCGAGGCGGTCGGTGGTCAGCACGGACAGGATCCAGGGGGACACGATGACGCGGAAGTCGTCGTCCAGGCCCGGAATCGCGTACTCGGCGGTGTCGATGATGACGTAGTCCTCGTCGCCGGTCACGCCGCTGGTGAGGAAGGCGCGGACGCGCTCGTCGAGGGCGCGGCACTCGTCCTCTCCCATGAACAGGAACACCGGGACGCCGGGCTCGAGCAGCTCGAGCGTGCCGTGGAAGAAGTCGTGCGAGGTGATGTGGCGGATGCGCTTCCACTGCATCTCCTCGAGCAGGCACATGGAGTACAGGATGGTCTCGCCCCACAGCGCGCCCGAGCCGATGAACATGGTGTAGTCGGCCAGCGCGTACTTCCTGGCGAGCTCCTCGGCGCGCGGCTCGAAGCGCTTGCGGATGTCGAGCATGTCCTTCCAGACGTCCTTCGTCTGCTCGATGAACAGGTCGAACTTGGGGAAGCAGCCGCGGCGGTTGAGCAGGCGCAGGCCGAAGCAGTCGGCGAGGTAGTAGCCCTTCTCGCAGCCGCCGGCGCCGTGGTCGGAGGCCATCATGACGCAGTTCTCGGCGCCCACGGCCTGCCCGATCTTGCCCTCGGGGTTGGTCATGGCGAAGACGCGCACGCCCATCTCCCTCATCTTGCCGACGGCCTCGAGCACCTCGGGGGTGGTGCCGGACTCGGAGGCGGTCAGCACGACGGACCTGTCGGTCATGCGCTTGTGGCCCATGACGTTCCACTCGGCGGCGTGGATCAGGTAGACCTCGAGGTCGCGGTCGCCGAACTTGTTCATGAGGTACTCGAGCTGCATGAACTCGTCCCAGGTGCCGCCGACGCCCATCAGGAAGACGGCGTCGTAGCCCTCCTCGTGCACGCGGTCGGCCAGGGCGGTCATCTTCTTGCCGGCCTCGTAGACGTTCCTGCCGTCCTCGAGGTAGCCCTCCTGGTCGAAGTGCATGATCTCGATCTTCTCGGTCTCCTTCATTCCCGCTCCTTTCACGAGCAGTTTGAATTGTCGCACGGAATGGACAGGCTTGCCGCCCCGTCTCGCCGCTTAACCTTGTGGACATCTTGGCCCCAAGCTCAACAATTCAAAGGTTCTTAATACCAGTGAACGATTACAGGTTAGCCGTTTTTAATACCGATTTTTTGATTTCATCCTCCCCTCTCGGTAGACGGTCAGTTTTTGCCGTTCATCGGTCATGCGACACATGTCCGTAAAAAAATGAGCACCCCGCCGTGCACGAGGATGCTCTAGACGCTAATAGTTGTAGGTATATCCGCCGGCATCAGCGCGGTTAAAAGACTTGGCATGCTCGATCGCCTGCCCACTCGAGTCATAGGTCATGCATTCCAGTACGAGCGCCAGGTCGCCCGGCTCAAGATTGAGCAAACTCGCATCGCGTGCGCCCAGCGCTTCAATATCGAGTTTCTCAATCGACTTGTCCGGTTTGCGCCCCAACATGTCGTAGGTCTCGAACAGGCTGAAGACCGAAATGTCCACGTCTTCGATGCCCGGAAACAGCAGGCACGGAATCAGCGTCATCTCAATCGACACGGGCTCCCCATCAATGCAGTTGAGACGGCGCACCGAGTAAAGCAGATCGTCCTCGGCGATGCCAAACAGGTCGGCGTAATACGGGCCGGCGTAGCGTTTGGAGCGCGCCAGAATGCGCACCGACGGCGTCGCGCCCGACGCCAGAACCGACTGACGGAAGCCGCCCTTGCGTTCGTGCTCGTCAAACCACTTGTGTCCCACAAAGGCGCCCTTGCCCTGCACGCGACGAATCTGGCCACTTTTGACCAGCTCGTCCATGGCACTTCGGATTGTCAGGCGCGTCGTGCCAAACTCCTCGGCCAGCTCGTTTTCGGACGGAATCATCGAGCCCGTCGGGTAGTCGCCGCGCTCGATTCGCTCCGCAATGCAGCGGCGAATTTGTTTGTAAACCGGCAAGTCTTCTACTGCATCAGCCATTCGACACCTACCTTCGTCGCAACGCCGTCCGCCTCGCCGTTATCGGCAAAACGATACTTGGTCGGCAGAATCACGGACTTGCAATACTCGACAAAGCCATCGTTCTCGTCACGCTCGTGCGAAGCCTTGTAAAACACCGGCGTGCCCTCCTGAGCACCCAGCAACTTGGCCTCGTCGGCGTTCAGACGGCTGATGGAAATATGCTCCTTGCCGTGCGTCACATGGACATTCCCTTCTTTGAGCAAAACGTCGTAGAGGCTTTCCTGCTCAAAATCGTGATCGGGAAGCGAGGGGCACAAAGACAGATTGACGTGGGCCGTCTCAATCGACGCCGGGGAACCATTAACCACGCGCACACGTCGAATGCAGAAAAGCGGCATGCCCAGGTCGATCTGGGCCTTTTGGGCCAGATCGATATCGGCGTACACGACCTTGGACCAAACCAGGCGTGCGGTCGACTTTGAGCCAACCCTCTCCACCGCCTGCGTATAGTTCCATGTTTCCTGAAAGATGTTCAGCGGTTTGGGAGGACACACATAGGTGCCCGAACCGCGGCGGCTTTCCAAAGTTCCGCACGAAATAAGGCGCGCGATCGCAGCACGCAACGCCGTGCGCGACACGCCCAGCTCTTCACAGAGCACACGCTCGGCGGGCAGCCGGTCGCCACCCTGCAGGTCATAATGATTGATATACCAAAGAATGCCCTCAAAGGCGCAATCTTTGGGCGGAATCGCATATGGTTCACTCGGCATGGGCACGGCTCCTCAACCGCTTGATGCTGCAGACATCATTGCTCCGGACGCCCCATGGCGTCGAAGGCTTCTTTGATCTGCTCCGCAACGTTCCGATACGACCGATATAGGCCGGAGTCTCGCTTGACTTCGCCCGCGGTCACCGGAATCTCAAGCTTCGAAATCTCATCCTCGCCGGTTTGCACGGCAACGATGACACCCATACCAAGGCACATATTACGCTTGGCAGCGTTGTTTTTAGTAGCCTGAGCTGGATTAATCAAAATCTGCTGAGCTAGTTCGCGCTTGCTAACCTCCGGCACATCCTCGGGATTTCCGGTCTCGACAATCTCGCACTGCAGCACGTCCGCATAGTCAAAAATCTTCGGCTCACCGCCGCGCTGATGCACGGCCCACTTGCGGCGCGTGGCATCCTGGTAGATAGCCGGCAAAAATGTAAACCGCGGCGGGTCCAAAATCGTATCCGTGATGGTAAACACATCGGAATCAAAGGCATCCTGCGGGTTTTTCTTCTTGAACAGCCCCATATCAGCCTCCCGTACTAGCATTAAACAACTCAAGCCGAATATAGCACCAATTTCAAGCCACTGCTTTATCGCATCGGTGCGTGGCGTCTATGGCTCGCCCAGCGGAAGAGTTCACGGACGAGGGCCGGGGTGCCTGCCGGCAAATAGCAGACACTCCGCATGCAATCTATGCAAACAAACAAGTACGTTTAGCTACATTCGGTAAGTTCGAGCACGCTGCCCTTAACGATAAGCGCCGGCTCCAGGACGACCTCTTCGGCACGCCTGCCGCCCCTACCGGCAAGACGCTTGGACATGCAGCCAAAAGCATGCTCCGCAAGGACACCAGGATCCTGCTCAATCGCGGTCAGCGCCGGCTCAAAGAGAACGTCGGCCGCCGAGTTGTCATAGCTCACCACCGAGATATCGCCCGGGATGCTCTTCCCCATCTCGTGCAAGCGCTTGAGCAGACCGAGGGCGATGTTATCCGAACTTGCGAACACAGCGGTGGCATCAGTTGCGAGCACCGCCTCCGAGGCCTCATAGGCACTCGGAATGTAGTACTCGCTCTCAAACTCCAAACGTGCGTCGATAGGCAGGCCAACCTCGCGCAGCGCGCGCTCATAGCCGGCAAGTCGCTTACGCCCCGTATTGGAACGGCGCGCGTTAACCAAGCAGGCAATGCGACGGTGGCCCTGCTCGATCAGATAGCGAGTGGCCATGTAGCCACCCATCTCGTGGTCGAACATCACCTTGTCGCACTCGAGCCCCTCAATGGCACGATCGACCATCACGGCAGGGATAGGCAGATGGCTGACTTCTTCGCGCAGGGCGCGGTCGTCGGAGAACTCGTCGCCTACGACCAGGAAGACACCGTCGACGCCGCGCGTCACCAGCTGGCGCAGCAGCTCCAGATCGTCGTCGGCACTTCCGCCCGAGCTGGTAATAAAGAGCGCATAGCCGTCCTCGCGGCAGCGCTTTTCCAAGCTGCCGGCAAGCGAGGCAAAAAAGCGGCTCTCGATGTTAGGGACGATAAGGCCCAGCGTGCGCGACTCGCGCATGACCAGGCTACGCGCAATCTGGTTGGGAACATAGTGGTTGCGCGCCGCGACCTCTTTGATGAGCTTGCGGTTTTCTTCCGAGATGCGACAGGGCCGATTATTGAGCACAAGCGAGACCGACGAGGGGGAAAGCCCCACCTCCTGGGCGATCTGCTTGAGGGTGACTTTGTTGGCCATCTCGCTCCTTCCGGGTTTACGCGCAATCTCTTGAAAGTATAGCGACTACCCCTCTACCTCGGTGATAAACACTTTACCAATCCGGTAGACGGCTGTTTTATCGCCGCCAGCGCACCAAATCCGTCCGGGTGGGGTATATTGCAATCGATTGATGACAACGACCACCAAAAGGCGGATATTCGTATGCACGAGAACGACTTTTTTAACGAGGACCTGCTGTGCGCACTTGCTGGCGTTGCCGGCGAGGACAACGTGTTGATGAGCGAGCCCATGCGCGAGCACACCACGTTTAAGATCGGCGGCCCGGCCGACGTCTTTGTCACGCCCGATACTGAGCAGGGCCTCGTCGCCACGCTCGATACCTGCTATCGCTGCGACCTGCCGCTTACCATCGTGGGCAACGGCTCCGACCTGCTCGTCGGCGACAAGGGCATCCGTGGCGTCGTCGTGGCGCTGGGCGAAGGCCTCTCCGACATTACGGTCGACGGCACGCACGTCACGGCGGCGGCCGGCGCCTTGCTTTCCGATGTCGCCGCGGCGGCAGCCGAGGCCGGTCTCACCGGCATGGAGCCCATCTCGGGCATCCCCGGATCGGTCGGCGGCGCCTGCTACATGAACGCCGGTGCCTACGGTGCCTGCATGGCCGATGTGCTGGAGTCCGTGCGCGTCTACAAACCCGCTCGCCAGCTCGACGACGGCACCCGCGGCAGCGGCAATATCATCGAGTTCGATGTCGACGAGCTCAACCTGGGTTATCGAAAGAGCCGCATCGCCGATGACGGCTTTATCGTGCTTTCGGCCACCTTCAATCTCGCCCCGGGCAACGCCGCGATGATCAAGGCCGACATGGACGACTACCGCCAGCGCCGCGAGGACAAGCAGCCGCTCGACATGCCGAGTGCCGGCTCCACTTTCAAGCGCCCCGAGGGTTACTTTGCCGGCAAACTCATCATGGATGCCGGCCTGCGAGGACACGCCGTTGGCGGCGCGCAGGTGAGCGAGAAGCACTGCGGCTTCATCGTCAACGCCGACCACGCCACCGCCGCCGATGTCGACGAACTCATCCGCCACATCCAGGCAACCGTCAAAGACCAATTCAACGTAGACCTAGAACCCGAAGTCCACCGAGTAGGCGAATTTTTATAAAAAGAAGGCCCCGAAAGGGGCCTTCACTTTCTTTAATTCAGACAACCAGTCCGGTGTGCCGCGCCCCGAATCCGAGAGGGCCGGGACAGTCCGAGAGGCATAAGGTTGATCGCGAGTTCCGCACGAGCCGGAGAGCACTTAATGTGCTCTCCGTGCGAGCAGGACTG
>CABTZA010000055.1 GCA_902489225.1 uncultured Collinsella sp. | reverse complement strand
GCAATCGAAGAGGACATGCTCGATCAGTTCAACTACTTTGATGATGAGGATGAGGAGCTAATCGATCGTCGCGAGCCAGCGCCGCTTGATTCCTTTGATCTGGTCGATGAAGAGCCCAACGAGGACGAGGGCGAATCAACGGAGCCCCCACAGTCTTCGCGCCTGGACTCGCTGCTTTCGAGAGTCCCTATGCACCACGGCGCTCGTGCCGGTGCACTCCATATGAAAACTGACTGGCGCCAGATCGTGACGGCAGGCGATGAGCTTGCCGTCGATGCGCCGCTCACCGATAAATCATCCATCATCTGCCGCACCGGCATGCTTATGCTGGCAAGCGGAACAGGTGCCTGGCGCGTGCGCGATACCATGAATCGTGTTGCTGCCGTACTCGGCGTCACGATTCACGTCGACCTGAGCCTTCTGTCGTTTGAGTGTACTTGCATCGAAGATGGCCACTGCTTTAACGAGGTTGTCAGCTTGCCCACAACGGGCGTCAATACCCATCGCATTTGGATGATGGAGAGTTTCCTCAAGGAAATCGAGACCTATGGTCGTCGCTTCACGGTGCACGAGTATCACGAGATGCTCAAGACCGTTGAGAGTTCAAAACCTGATTACGCGCCTTGGCAACAGGGCCTTGCGGCGGCCTGCGCCTGTGGCGCCTTCGTTTTTTTGCTCGGCGGCGGCCCTATCGAGATGGCCTGCGCATTCGTAGGCGCTGGTGTCGGTAACTTTGCTCGCTCCCATATTCTCAAGCAGGGTCTTGGCCAGTTTAGCGCGCTGACGACCGGCGTTGCGCTCGCTTGCGTTTCGTATCTGCTGGCATTGCTCGGCCTTGGCCAGGTCATACCGGGGGCAATGTCGCACCAAGAAGGCTATATCGGCGCCATGCTCTTTGTGATTCCCGGCTTTCCACTCATTACGGCAGGCCTCGACATCGCTAAGCTCGACATGCGAAGCGGTATCGAGCGCCTTTCATATGCCGTATCGATTATTGTGATGGCGACCCTCGTAGGTTGGATGGTTGCCGAGTGTGTTGGCCTGGCGCCGGACGACTTTGCCCCACTGGGCCTTTCGCCGCTTGCCCTTACGCTCCTGCGCGTGGTGATGAGCTTCGTTGGCGTATTCGGCTTCTCGGTGATGTTCAACAGCCCGGTAAAGATGGCCGCGGCAGCTGGGTTGATCGGCGCCGTGTCCAATACCCTGCGTCTGACCCTTGTCGATGCGCCGACGATGATTCCCTTCCTGGGCCTCAGCACGGGAATGCCTCCCGAGGCAGCAGCGTTTATCGGCGCGCTGGTATCGGGGCTGCTCGCAAGCTTGGCTGAAGTCAAGCTCACCTACCCGCGCATCGCCCTCACGGTGCCTTCGATTGTCATTATGGTGCCGGGCTTGTATCTGTATCGCTCGATGTATTACATGTGCACCTTCGACACGGTCAATATGCTCGGCTGGTTTGTGCGCGCAGTGCTCATCGTAGCGTTTCTGCCCGTTGGACTGGGTGTGGCGCGTACGCTCACCGACCCTCGCTGGCGCCACACCAGCTAATTGGTACAAGGGGGACAGGTTACTTTGCACCAAATGAGTTGCGGTGAAATAGGGACTGAATTGTTGCTTAAAGGGTCAAAACAGTCCGTATTCCACCGCAACTTATGGGGTCGGGGGTTTTGGTGCCCTGCATCTCCACAAACTCAACGCTTACGAAGCGCGCGCCGTTCGTGTTAGGGTAGTTCCACCACATAAGTAGTCGCAGACGCGCGTAACACGGGCGGGCGAGATGAAGTCCCAACAGCTCCATCTTGCCCGCCCGTTTTTGTTGCGTGGTGCCGCGGCGTAACACAGAAAGGAATCTGCCCTTCATGCCTATCAACAAACGAGAGAGCCTGCTGTTCACCTTTATCATGTGCTTTTGCATGGTGCTCTGGATGAGCATCTACAACGTTGCCCTGCAGCACGGGGCCATCAACGGCGAGGTCGTTGCCGCTGCGTGGCTCGGCTTCCCCGTTGCCTACATTTTTGCCATGTGCTGCGACTGGTTCGTCGCCAGCCCGCTCGCCAAGGGTTTCGCCTTTAAGTACTTGGTCACGCCGGGCAAGAGCTCGCCGCTTGCCATGACGCTCGCCGTCAGCTCCTGCATGGTCGTTCCCATGGTTATCATCATGTCGCTGTACGGTGCCTGCGAGGGTCTGACGCACATGCCCGGCGGCATCCTTGCGAACCTGTATTCCGTGCCCGCGATCTGGATGATCAACATCCCGCATAATTTTGTGATGGCGCTGCCGTGGAACCTTTTGGTAGCCGGTCCGATTTCCCACTTCGTCTTCCGTCGCGCCTTCCCTGTGGGGACGGTTTTCGAGGAGGAGCATGCCGAGCTCTTGGAGCAGGCTATGGCTCCTGAGTGCGAGTAGCTCGCTTAGGGATCTGCTGAGCGCGGGCGACTTGCTTGGTTGGAGCCCTAAGCGTGGATAGCTCTCTCGGCGACATCGCGGGCGTGAGCGGTGCGCATGACCGGAGGGCCCGTGCTGCTCCGTTGCCCGACGTGCTAGCGCGCAGAACAATCTGTTGGTGCATTCGGCGGCTGCTGAAGCGTTTCGGCAGCCGCTTTTTATACGGAGTTTAAATACAACAGTCTGTTGTATTACGTAGAGTGGTATATCTCTAGCGGGAAAAATGCGAGAGACGGAGCATTATGGCGTTGCTAGTAGGATTGGACGTAGGGTCGACGACGACCAAAGTTTACGCGATGCACGAGGATATGACCGAGGCGTGGTGGGGATATCGCCGCCACGGGGCGTGTCAGACAGCGAGCGTGCGCGCCATGCTCGGCGAGCTCGCCGAGCGCTTTCCCCATGAGTCACTGCGCGTTGCGGTGACCGGCTCGGGTGCGCGCGATATCGCGACCGCGCTGGGCGCCTCGTACGTTCAGGAGGTGGTCGCCAACGCGCTCGCGATCAGCAGGTTCTATCCGCAGACGCGCTGCGCCATCGAGCTGGGCGGCCAAGACGCCAAGATGATCTTCTTCCGCACCAACGATAAGGGAGACATCGAGGTTGCCGACATGCGCATGAACGGCTCGTGCGCAGGCGGTACCGGTGCATTTATCGACGAGATGGCAAAGCTCATGGGGGTCGGCACCGAATCGGGCGAGTTCGAGCAGCTCGCAAGCCGGGGAACGACCGTCCACGAGGTCTCGGGCCGCTGCGGCGTGTACGCAAAGACCGATATCCAGCCGCTGCTCAACGAGGGCATTCCTACCACCGACCTGGCGCTTTCGGCGCTTCACGCGGTCGCCCGCCAAACGATCGGCGGTCTGGCCCAGGGTATCGACATCGAGCCACCGGTAATCTTCGAGGGCGGTACGCTCGCCTACAACCCCACACTGGTCCGCGTGTTCCGGGAGCAACTGAATCTATCGGACGATCAGGTTATCGTCCCGCGCGATTCGCAGATCATGGTCGCGCGCGGTGCCGCCCTGTCGCTGACCGACATGTTCGCATCGTCCCAACCGATCGACCTTCCCGACGCTTTTGTCCGGCTGGATAAGCTCGAGACGGTCGCGCCCGCAAGCGGGGAGGGACGTCTTGCCCAGCCCTTTTTTGCCACACCTGCCGAGCAGGCGGATTTTACGGCACGCCATGGCAAAGAGACGCCGGCAAAGGGTCCGGATGCGTATGCGCCCGGAGAGACGGTGCGTGTGGCGCTCGGTATCGATTCGGGGAGCACGACGACCAAGTTCGCCCTGGTCGATGAGGCGGGTGAGCTTGTCGATTCGTTCTACGCGTCTAATAACGGCAGACCGCTCGACGTCGCCCAACAGGGTCTTGTCAGCTTGAAGAACCGCTGGGAGACAGCGGGAGTCACGCTTGCGATCGATGCCGTGGGCACCACGGGATACGGCGAGGAGCTTTTCGCGCGCGCGTTCCACGCCGACTACCATACGGTCGAGACGGTCGCGCACGCCCGCGCCGCGTGCGCATGCGTTCCCGATGCGACCTTCGTGCTCGACATCGGCGGACAGGATATGAAGGCCATCTGGCTCAACCACGGCGTGCTGACCGATATCGTCGTCAACGAGGCGTGCTCTGCGGGCTGCGGCTCGTTCCTCGAGGGTTTTGCCAAAAACCTCGGAATAGCCGTTGAGGATATCGCGACCGAGGCATTTTCGTCCAAAGCCCCCGCCGTTCTCGGCAGCCGCTGCACGGTGTTCATGAACAGCAGCGTCGTTTCCGAGCAGCGGCGCGGTAAGGGTCCGGGCGACATCATGGCCGGTCTCTGCCGTTCGATTATCGAGAACGTGTTCACCAAGGTCATTCGCGTTTCAAATCTCAACCGTCTGGGCGACAAAGTCGTCGTCCAGGGCGGCACGTTCCGAAACGACGCGGTGCTGCGCGCATTCGAGCAGTATCTGGGCAAACCCGTCACGCGTGCGCCCCACCCGGGGCTGATGGGCGCTATCGGTATCGCCCTGCTCGCGCGCGAGGAATGCCGCAAGGGCGATGCCGGCACGTCGTTTATCGGGCTCGATGCCGTGGAGCGCTTCGAGCATCGCGAGTTCGGCGGCGTTACCTGCCGTCGGTGCAACAACCGCTGCCAGCGCGCGGTCGTGGCATTTGGCGACGGCTCGCTTTACGTCACGGGCAATCGCTGCCCGCGCGGCGGCGCCATCTCATGGGATGAGCTCGTGCGCGAGGCTCCCGCGGCGGAGGAGCTGCGTCCGCAGGGTGCTTGCGAGGCACAGGCACCCGGCACGGGGCGCGACCGGACCGCGGCTGCCCCCAATCTCTTTGTCGACCGCGAGAAGCTGCTGTTCGAGTCGTACCCCACGGTTCCCGTCAGCGGGGGGCGCGATGTCACGATCGGCATTCCCCGTGTGCTCGAGTTCTGGGACACCATGCCGTTCTGGTCGACGTTCTTCAGCACGCTCGGCTTTAAGGTGCGCGTCTCGGGACGCAGCACCAAGGCGATGTACGAGCGCGGTCTGGCGCACGTCACATCCGACACCGTGTGCTTCCCGGCCAAGCTCGTCCACGGGCACATCCGCAATCTCGTCGACGCCGGCGTCGACCGCATCTTCATGCCCATCATCACGACGGTGCCCACCGAAAACACCGCCTCTACCAGCGAGTGGATGTGCGCCGTCGTAAAGGGATACCCCTACGTGATGCGCAATTCCGATAACCCGGAGGAGCGTTTCGGCGTTCCGTTCGATACGCCGCTGTTCCACTGGTACGACGAGGGCGACCGAAACCGCCAGCTCAAGGCGTGGTGCAAGGAGACCTTCGATATCGATGCCGACCTGGTTGCCAAGGCGACCGAGCAGGCGGACCGCGCGCAGGAGACGTTTGAGAACCAGCTGCAGCTGCGCGGCAGGCAGGTGCTCGAGAACGTGCACGAGGACGGCGGCTACGCGGTGGTGATCGCTTCGCGCCCGTACCACAACGACCCGCTGGTCAACCACGGGCTGCCCAAGCTCTTCTCTGAGCGCGGCATCCCCGTGCTGACGCCCGATGCGGTGCCGGGGGTCTGCAACGTCGATCTTTCCAACAGCCGCATCGACATCGTGAACAACTACCATGCGCGCATGCTGTCGTGCGCGGTCATCGTCGCATCGACGCCCGAGCTCGAGCTCGTGCAGATGGGCAGCTTCGGCTGCGGCCACGATGCGTATCTCACCGACGAGATCGCGCGCATGATGGGCGAGATGGGCTCCAAGGTTCCGATGATGATCAAGCTCGATGAGAGCGACGTCGCCGGTCCCATGGGCATTCGCGTGCGTTCGTTTATCGAGTCGGTCAACCGTCGTCGCGCGGAGGAGCGTGCCGAGGGTGCCCGGGTGCACGCGGTCCATCCGCTCGACGACCCGTATAAGGTCAAGTACACCAAGCGCGACCGGCACGACAAGATCGCGCTGGTCCCCAACACCTCCCATGCGTTCTGCAGGCTCATGACCGCGGCGATGCGCAATCAGGGCGTGCGCGCCGAGGCCCTTGATATCGGGCGCGAGGATGCCATCCGCCTGGGCAAACGCTATGTGCACAACGACATCTGCTTCCCCGCGCAAATCGTGATCGGCGAGGCGCTTGCGGCACTCGAGAGCGGTAAGTACGACCCGCACGACGTCGCCGTGGTGACTGGCAAGTATATCGGCGACTGCCGCCTGACGCACTACATGCCCCTGCTGCGCCGCGCGCTCGACGACGCGGGATACGACTATGTCCCGGTGCTCACCAACGACGACGTCGATGTCCACAATGCGCATCCGGGCTTCAAGCTCGGCCTTGGCCCGAGCATCCAGATCGCCTACGGTCTTCCCATGATCGATGCCCTCGAGGCCATGCTTAGGCGCATCCGTCCCTACGAGCTCGAGAAGGGCGCGGCGGACGCTGCGTTCGACCGCGCGCTCGATGAGGTTATCGAGGGCATGGAGCGCTCCGGGCTGAGAGGCCAGGCGACGGGCTTCAAACGCGCGCTTGCGATCATGGACGCCGTTCCGTACGACCGCTCGAACCCGCATCCGACCGTTCTCATCGTGGGCGAGTACCTGCTCAATTTCCATCTCGGCGCCAACCACGAGATCGAGCGCTACCTCGAGGACAACGGGCTCGAGGTCATCGAGGCGCGCATGACCGACGTGATCCGCAAGACCTATTTCTACAAGCATGCGCAGTCGCGCGAGTTCCACGTCGACCTGTCGCTGCCCGAAAAGGCCTGGTACGCCACGGCGGACAACCTGTTCGAGCTCGCGCACGACCGTTGCGACCGCCTGGGCGCGGCGAGCCCGCTCTACGAGCCGCCGACGCGCATGCCCGAGCTCGTGCGCGCGAGCGATAAGATCCTGCACCATACGTTCGATGCGGGCGAGGGCGTGCTGATTCCGGCGGAGATTCTCGAGCACGCCAAGCGCGGCTGCCGCAACTTCGTGATCTTGCAGCCGTTCGGGTGTCTGCCCAACCATGTCGTGGGGCGCGGGCTCATCCATGCGCTCAAGGAGCAGTATCCCACGGCGCAGTTCCTGCCGCTCGACTACGATCCCGACGTGAGCTTCGCCAACGTGGAGAACCGTCTTCAGATGCTCATCATGAACGCCAAGGCGCAGGGGTGCGGTGAGGCGCATGGCGAGACCGCGTAAGGACGCCGATGCGCCCGATGCACGCACCCGTATCATCGAGGCGTTTTGGGAGCTCATCGAGAACAACAGCATCTTCGAGCTGTCGGTTGGCGAGGTGACCCGCGCCGCCCAGTGCAATCGCGGAACGTTTTACTACTATTTTCACGATTTCGATGAACTCGTCGCCATCGCCATAGCCCAGCTGCTGCAGGATAACGAGCTCATCACCGATGCCCTCTGGCATTTTTCGAGCGAGGGCGACCTTTCGGCGTTCGACCGGCGCGACGTCCGCTGCCTGCTGCAGCGCATCGTCATCACCATGAGGGCGGGTGCCGCCGAGCAGGTCGTGCAGGGCATCCATACGATCATCATCGACCGCGTGAGAGAGATCGTCCACCCCGACGGAGAAGAGCTCAAGGCAGATTCGAGCTTTGCGGTGGGCTTTCTGGTCTCGGGCATCATGGGCTTTGTGATGGCGGTCGGCTTTGCCCGGGAGGGCGGCGAGGAGATAGACCTCGAGCAGCCGGGGGACAGCGCGTGCGCGTACCTGAGGGCGGTCGCCATGCAGACGGTGGAAACGGTCGCGCAAGTCGAGGGCGTCGATACATCCGAGCTGCTCGAACGCGTCTCCAAGGAGGCCGATGCCTATCGCGCATCGCGTGCGACGAGTCCCGACGTGGTGAAAGACGCCTAGGGTTTCTCTTGCGGGGCGCCTGTCGCGCATCGCGCGGTGAGTCCCGCGATGCGGTCATAACCTGCATTCATGTGAGCCGGGTTTATAGATATTCCTCCAGCTGTTAACATAGACAACCTGTGGGTAAAGAGACAAAAGCGCCGCCGACGGGCGGGCGTTTTGATTTCGATGAACTCATGTAAGGAAACGAGCATGTTAGATAGATTTACCGATCGAGCGCGCAAGGTCATGTCGATGGCCAAACAGGAGGCGCTCGATCTGCACTCAAATAAGGTGGGCACCGAGCATCTGCTGCTCGCGCTTGCCAAGGAGGACGAGGGCATCGCTGCCGAGGCGCTGCGCTCGCTCGATATCTCCTACGACGACATCATGGACACCCTCAAAGAGGTCCAGACCACGGTTCCCGAGCCCAGTGAGGAGACCGAGGCGGCCAAGCTCGCCTTTACGCCGCTCGTCATTAGCGTGATGGAGCGTTCATTCCGCGTGGCGCGTGAGAACAACCAGACCTACGTGTCGACCGAGCACCTGCTCATCGGTATCGTCGAAGAGGGCAACGGCATGGCCATGGACATCCTCATGCGCCTGGGTGTGTCGTCCGCCTCCATCAAAAAGGCTATCGAGAAACTCACCGCCAAGGACCAGGACAAGAAGCGTCCGCTCGCCGGCGCCGGTGCCGGGCGTCCCGGTGCGGGCCTGCCGTTCTTTAGCGGCTCGGACGCGTCGCAGCAAAAGGGGAGCGGCACCGATACGCTTAAGCAGTTCGCCACCAACCTTACGCAGAAGGCGCGCGACGGCGAGCTCGACCCTGTAATTGGTCGCGAAAAGGAAGTCCAGCGTATGATGGAGATCCTTTCGCGTCGCACCAAGAACAATCCGCTTATCTTGGGCGACCCCGGCGTGGGCAAGACGGCCATCGTCGAGGGTCTGGCTCAGCAGATTGCAGCTGGCAACGTGCCCGAGAACCTTATGAACCAGAACATCTGGACGCTCGACCTGCCGGGCCTCGTTGCGGGCGCCAAGTATCGCGGTGAGTTTGAGGAGCGCCTCAAGAACGTGATCCAGGAGGCCACCGAAGCTGACGACGTCATCCTGTTTATTGACGAGATGCACACCATCATCGGTGCCGGCTCTGCCGAGGGCTCCATCGACGCGAGCTCCATGCTCAAGCCCGTGCTCGCGCGCGGTGCCTTCCAGATTATCGGCGCCACCACGGCCGAGGAATTCCGCAAGTACCTCACCAAGGACCCGGCCTTCGAGCGTCGCTTCCAGACCATCGATGTCGAGGAGCCGAGCGTCGAGGACACGGTCAAGATCCTGACCGCGCTCAAGCCGCGCTACGAGGAGCACCACCATGTGCGCTATACGCAGGGTGCTATCGAGGCCGCCGCGAACCTCTCCGACCGCTACATCCAGGATCGCTTCCTGCCCGATAAGGCCATCGACCTCATTGACGAGGCCGGCGCCCGCGCCCGCATCGCCGCCAACCGCGCGCCCGAGCCGGTGCGCGAGGCCGAGCATCGCGTGGAGGAGCTTAAGGCCGCCGCGCAGGAGGCCACCGAGAGCGACGACATGAACAAGGCCGCCGAGATCACCGAGCAGCAAAAGGCTGCCGAGATTGAGCTCGCCGAGGCCAAGGCTGCCTGGACGGCCGAGCTCGACGCCAGCCCGCTCACCATCGATGTCTCCCAGATTGCCGACATCGTGTCCGTGACCTCGGGCGTGCCGGTTTCCTCGCTCACCGAGAGCGAGAGCCGGCGCCTGCTGCAGACCGAAAGCGTGCTCA
Source organism: uncultured Collinsella sp. (assembly GCA_902489225.1). Taxonomy (GTDB): domain Bacteria; phylum Actinomycetota; class Coriobacteriia; order Coriobacteriales; family Coriobacteriaceae; genus Collinsella. Next base: position 493 of record CABTZA010000055.1, on the reverse strand, counting down.
AGACGCGCATCATCGGCCAGGATGAGGCAGTCGAGGCCGTCGCCAAGGCCGTGCGCCGCAGCCGCTCGCCGCTCAAGGACCCGCGTCGTCCCGGTGGCAGCTTTATCTTCCTTGGTCCCACCGGCACAGGCAAGACCGAGCTCGCCAAGACGCTCGCCGAGTATCTCTTTGGCAGCAAGGACGCGCTCATCAGCTTCGATATGTCGGAGTTTGGCAGTGAGTTCGAGGTCTCCAAGCTCATCGGTAGCCCCCCGGGCTATGTGGGCCACGACGAGGGCGGCCAGCTCACCAAGGCTGTTCGCCGTCACCCGTACTCGGTCGTGCTGTTCGACGAGATCGAGAAGGCGCACCCCGACATCTTCAATATCCTGCTGCAGGTGTTGGAGGAGGGCCGTCTGACCGATAGCCAGGGCAAGACGGTCGACTTCCGCAATACGGTGATCATCATGACGTCAAACGTGGGCGCCCGCGAGATCGCGCAGGATGCGAGCGT
>CABTZA010000054.1 GCA_902489225.1 uncultured Collinsella sp. | reverse complement strand
GCCCGCAGGCGCCAGCAGCTTAAAAAACACCCCGTGCACCAGCTCGTGCACGGCGAACGACGCCATTGAGATCGCAGCCAAGCCGACTATCCATCCCAAGACGGCCATCCAGCCGCCCGCGTCAGCCGCATCCAAGTCCGCAGGCCCGCCCAGCAGCATAAACACCGGCACCAGACACACGGCAAATGCGCCAAGCACGGCCATCCCCCACACAAAGCAGGCGTGCAGAAAATCCTCGTCCTCAAACGCATGTATGTTGGAAATCTCATTCATAGCATCTTAGGATAGCGCCCCTGCCACGCACCCGCCCGCATGTGCGATAATGTCGAACGATATGCACGAATTGACCACCGCGCCGCCGAGCCCCGCGCCCGGCCGCGCCCTCACCATATGCGAAGGAGTCCCATGGCATCCAAATACTCCATGAACGACCGTCCCAGCTGGCCTCGCCGCGCCATCGTTACCGCCGGCGAGCCCTACGGCAACAAGGGCCTTCACTTTGGCCACGTTGGCGGCGTCTTTGTCCCTGCCGACTTCTTCGCCCGCTTCCTGCGCGACCGCCTGGGCCGCGAGAACGTCATCTTCACCTCGGGCACCGACTGCTATGGCTCGCCCATCATGGAGAGCTACCGCAAGCTCAAGGAGAACGAGGGCTACGACAAGTCCATTAGCGAGTATGTCGAGTCCAATCACTCCCGCCAGGCCGCGACCCTCAACAACTACAACATCAGCTGTGACATCTACGGCGGCTCGGGCCTTGAGCCGGCTGCGCAGATTCACAACGAGGTGACCACCGAGATTATCGAGCGTCTGCACGAGCAGGGCACCATCTCCAAGCGCTCCACGCTGCAGTTCTACGATGCCAAGGCCGGCACGTTCCTCAACGGCCGTCAGGTGATCGGCCGCTGCCCCATCCAGGGCTGCAAGTCCGAGAAAGCCTACGCCGACGAGTGCGACCTGGGTCACCAGTTTGAGCCCGAGGAGCTCATCGCGCCCAAGAGCCAGCTCACCGGCGAGGTGCCCGAGCTGCGCCCGGTCGACAACCTCTACTTTGACCTGCCGGCCTACCTCGACTTTATGAAGACCTACACCGCCAAGCTCGCCCAGAACCCGCAGGTTCGCTCCGTGGTCTCCAAGACCATGGAGGAGTGGCTGCTGCCGGCCCAGCTCTACATCCAGAACAAGTTCCGCGAGGCCTTCGATGCCGTCGAGGATCAGCTTCCCGAGCACACCGTGCTGGAGCCCGAGGGCAACAAGAGCAGCTTTACCGTCACCTTCCCCAGCTGGAAGGAGCGCGACGATGCCCACGCGGTGCTCGCCAACGGCGGCGTGCGCTTCCGCAGCGGCAAGGCGCTCGTACCCTTCCGCATCACCGGCAACATCGACTGGGGCGTTCCGGTGCCCGAGGTCGATGGCGTCTCCGACGTCACCTGCTGGTGCTGGCCCGAGAGCCTGTGGGCTCCCATCAGCTATACGCGCACCGTGCTCGCACGCGATGCCAAGGCCGCCGGCGTGACCGAGGGCGTCGCCGCCCAGGATGCCGCCCTCATGGGCGAGCCCGCCGCCGATTCCACGCAGGTCCCCGCGCCCACCTACCAGCACAGCTCGCTCGACTGGCGCGACTGGTGGTGCTCGGATGACGCACAAATCTACCAGTTCATTGGCCAGGACAACATCTACTTCTATTGCATCGCGCAGACCGCCATGTGGGAGGCCCTGGGTTGGAACCTCACGCAGAGCACCGTCAGCGCCTGCTACCACCTGCTCTACATGGGCAAAAAGGCAAGCTCGTCCTCGCAGACGCCTCCCCCGCCGGCAGACGACCTGCTCAACCACTACACCTGCGAGCAGATGCGCGCGCACTGGCTGTCGCTCGGCCTGTCCGAGAAGCCGGTGAGCTTTAGCCCCAAGGCATACGACACCCGCGTGACCGGCAAGGACAAGGACGGCAACGAGGTGCACGCCTGCGACGACAAGCGCGTCATCGATCCGGCCCTTAAGGAAAGCGCCCTTTTGACCGGCGTCTTCAACCGCCTGGCCCGCAGCTGCTTCTACGGCGTCGCCGTCAAGGAGGGCGACGAGAGCCCCTATCGCAACGGTTGCATCCCCGCCGGCGCCGCCTCGGCCACCGTGGTGGAGGCCGCCGAGCAGGCCGCCCTCGCGTTTGAGCAGGCCATGTACAAGTTCGAGACGCACCGCGCGCTCGCTGTGTGCGACGACTACCTGCGCGCCGCCAACAAGCGCTGGAGCGACGCCTCCAAGGCTGCCAACAAGCTTGAGGGCGAGCAAGCCAATACCGCGATGACGCAGGCCCTCGTCGACGCCTTCACCGAGCTGCGCGTGGCGACCGTGCTCATGCACGGCATCGTGCCGGCCGGCTGCGAGCTCATTTGCGAGTACTTCGACGTCGACCCCGTCGCCTTCTTTAGCTGGGACAACATATTTGCCTCCACGGACGAGTTCGTGGAAAGCCTGGGCGAGAAGCCCGGCGAGCACCGCGTGAAGCCGCTGCCCCCGCGCTTCGACTTCTTCAGCAAGCACGAGAGCCAGTACTAAAACAACACTCGACATGTAATGGAATGGGAAGGAAAGACGGATGTCCAAGCCGCGTCGTCGTAAGCAGAAAAAGCAGGTCAAGGCCGAGCTCAAGCTCAGGCAGTTTGCTGCTACCGAGCTTTCTGACCAGCTTGCCGCCCAACACTCCGCCGCCGACCTGCCGCGCTTTATGGTCGACACGGTCGCCGGCGCCTATGCGCCCGCCGATGCCAAGCTCATGATCGAGGGCTTCGGCGCCGCGGCCACACGCCCGGTCACGCTGCGCGCCAACACGCTCAAGGCGACCGCCGAGGACATCGCTGCGGCGCTCGGTGCCGCCGGCATCGCCCACAACCCCGTCGCCTGGTACCCAGACGCCTTTATCCTGCCCGAGGCCCAGGTTTCCGATCTGTGGGATCTCGACATCTACCGCGACGGCAAGATCTACCTGCAGAGCCTGTCATCCATGATGCCGCCGTTGGTCCTGGGCGCCCAGGCAGGCGAGGACATCCTGGACATGTGCGCAGCCCCCGGCGGCAAGACAACACAGATCGCCGCCCTCACCCAGGGACAGGCGCACCTCACCGCCTGTGAGATGAGCATTCCCCGCGCCGAAAAGCTTGAGTCCAACCTCCACCGCCAAGGTGCCAAAAACGTGCCCGTCATGCGCATCGACGCACGCGAGCTCGACGAGTTCTTCCGCTTTGACCGCATCCTGCTCGACGCTCCCTGCACCGGCACGGGCACCGTCATCAGTGGCAACGAGAAAAGCCTGCGCGGCCTCACCGAGCAGTTGCTGAGCAAGTGCGCCCGCTCGCAGCGAGCACTTCTGGACCGCGCCATGGGTGCCCTCAAACCGGGCGGCACGCTCGTCTATTCGACCTGTTCGATTTTGCCGCAGGAAAACGAGGACGCCCTGCAAGAGGCCCTCGACAAGCACATGGACTGCGAGCTTATCCCCCTCGACGGCACGCCGAGCGAAAGCGAAGCACGACGCACCCAGGAAGCTGGTGAGGAGCCGCGCATCGAGTCCAACGCTCTGACCGAAGCCATTGCCGCCGGTCAGGTATCGGCCATCGCCAACGGCCTGCCCGGCACGCTCACCATTCCGCCTAGCCGCGACTTTGAGGGCTTCTACATTGCCCTGATCCGAAAACGCAGCTAGCGCACGGATCCAAAACTCAACAAGTTATCTCCGTGCGCGTTTGCCCTGCTGGTCGCGATGCTGTTTAAGCATCGTGCGCTCCTTGCGTTCGGCCCTTTTGCCCTTAATGGCCGTGACCACAAAGTAGATGACCGCGGCGGCAACGATTGCGCCCACACACAGGCCAATCGAGCCCAACATTGCCGAAAATTCCATACCGCGTCACCTCTCTTGTAAACGGGACTTTCAAGATAGCACCTCGATCCCCGCCACCACAGCTCCTTCACGTTCACCGGCCCTTCGGTCTAACGGATGGCGCGGCGGGGAAAAATCAACTCGTCAAACGATTTAGCATTCGCAATTCCGGCTGCATAGCGCCGGCCGTTATCACATAGAATCGAGCCTCCATGGATACCCTCAACGATCTAAATGAGCGCGTCGACGCCTTCGTCGGCACCAGCTCCTTCGACACGCCTGCGGCGGCAAACGACCAAGCTCCCATCGATGTGCCCGCCGAGGTGCACAAGGACATCGTCGCCTCGGTCGATTTTTCCGAGGTCGAGCTTGCAGACGAGTTCACCGAGCCCCAAGTAACCGTCACGCCCAACGGCCTGCTCCCTATGGAGCCCCTGCCCATCGACGGACGCCTGCGCAAGGCTGCCCTTCGCATGCCCGACGAGATCGAGGAGGCCAGCGGCTTCACGCTCTTTGGCCGACGCATCAAGTCGCTCATTTACACCACCGATGTCGCGGTTATCCGCAACTCCAACGCCGACGCCGTCTTTGCGGTCTACCCTTTCACGCCGCAGCCCGCCATTACGCAAGCGCTGCTGACCGTCGCCGAGTGCCCGGTCTTTGTAGGCGTGGGTGGCGGAACTACGACCGGTAAGCGCTCCGTGCAGATGGCAGCCGTCTCCGAGATGCAGGGCGCGGCGGGCTGCGTGGTCAACTCCCCCGCTACTGCCGAGATGGTCGAGCACATCACCAACATCGCCGACATCCCCGTCATCGCCACGGTCGTTCGCTGCGACGACGATGCCCACGCCAAGGTGCGCGCTGGAGCCAAGATTCTCAACATCGCCGCCGGCAAGAACACGCCCCAGGTCCTACGCGAGCTGCGCGAGCACTATCCCAACCTGCCGCTTATCGCGCCGGGCGGCAAGACGCCCGAGAGCATTCGCGAGACCATCGCCGCCGGCGCCAACGCCATCATCTGGACACCGCCTTCGGCCCAGCAGCTACAGACCGACATGATGCAGCGTTATCGCAAGATGAAGGAAGACGCCACACCTGTCATCTCGCGCGACGACGTGCCCATTATCGACCAGGTCGCCGCCGCCGAGGTCAGCCAAGTCGAGAACATGAATCCCGATGTGCCGATTCCCGACGAAGTCATCGAGCGCGTCGCTTCGATCCACGAGCGCGTCGAGGAGCATCGCGCCAACCGCGGCCTCAAGCCGTCACTGCACGGCTTTTTCTTCCGCGGAAAGAAACGCTAGCAAAACATCTTGGCCCGCCCCACAAACGTGAGGCGGGCCGTTTTCGTTTGAGCAATCATGCAGCGACGTGATGGGGCAAATTAATCCACGCGCTTGTCGCCCATAAAGAAGAGCGCCACCGTACCAGGTCCGGTATGCGAGCCAATCAGAGTACCGATGTCATTGATCTCAATCTTGCCTTTAAGCTGCGGAACCTGTTCCTCAATCAGCGCCGCGACCGCCTCGGCATCCTCGCGGCACGCCGACTGCGACATGATGCACTTACCCGAATAATCTGCACCGTCCTGTACGTGTGCCATCATGGTCTTAGCCATCTCGGAAATCGCTCGCTTCTTAGTGCGAATCTTCTCACGTGGCGACAGCTTACCTTCGCAATCGACCGTCATAAGCGGGCAAATCTTGAGCGCCGTGCCGATGATCGCGCTCGCGGCCGAAATGCGACCGCCGCGCAGGTAGCTCGACAGATCGGTCGAGAAGAACCAGTGGTGCAGGTTGAGTTTATGCTCCTCGATCCAAGCGGCCGTCTCGTCGAGTGAAGCCCCGCTATCGCGCACGTCGGCGGCATATTCCAGCAACAGACCAAAGCCCGAAGACGCCCCCAGCGAATCGATGACGCGTACCTTGCCGCCCTGGGGATAGCGATCCGCAAGCATCTGCGCCGCGACGCAGGCCGATCCATACGTGCCCGAAATACCCGACGACAACGTCAGGTGCAGCACGTCTTTACCCTCGGCAACAAACGGCTCCCAAAACTCCTCGTACTCGCCCACGCCCACCTGAGACGTCTTGGGCATGGCGCCCGCGGCAATCTGGGCAAAAAACTCGTCCGGCGTAATCGACTGATACAGATCGTCCGTATAGACAACATCGTCGATCTCGTAATGAAAATACGCGACGGGAATATTGCGCGATTCAAAGAACTCACGGGTTCGGTCGGCGGCGGATTCACAGGTCAGGACAAAATCACTCATATGAGGCTCCTTACTCATTGCTGCGCAAATTATCGCACAGTGAGCCTACATGCGGTACATATGTCCACTATTTACCAAATCGAACCAAAAATAGTGAACATCTTTACCACCATCGTCTCCACCGGCCCCACGCAAAAATATCTGAGAAAACACCCTCTGTCGTCTCCACTCAACCGCCATATCTACCTCAACTAAATCGATTTACCAAACCGTTCATCCGACAATTCAGCCGCTGGCGCAAAATCGAAACAAAAGCGGCGCATACTGGTAAACGTTTGACGCTGTTTATCAGTTTTACCAGCCCCATCGGAAGGTGTTTCATGGTCGCATTCGATCGCAACCCGCAAGACTTCAAGTATCTGCGCCTGCTTTCGAGACAGTTCCCCACCGAACAATCCGCGTTTACCGAGATCATCAATCTCTCGGCCATCCTCAACCTGCCCAAAGGCACCGAGCATTTTATGAGCGACGTGCATGGCGAGTACGAAGCCTTTATGCACATCCTCAACAACTGCTCGGGCGTCGTGCGCGAGCATGTCGACGAGATTTTTGGCGACACGCTCACCTTTGACGAAAAGGGCGAGCTGTGCACGCTCATCTACTACCCGCACGAGAAGATCGAGCTGGTCCGCAGCCAGCGCGAGGACTCGCCCACCTGGTACAAGACGATGCTTGACCAGCTCATCATGGTCGCTCGTTCGCTTTCAAGCCGCTACACGCGCTCCAAGGTGCGTAAGGCCATACCGCGCGATTACGCCTATATCATCGACGAGTTGTTGCACACGCACCCGGACGAGAACAACTATCGCGTGCGCTATCACGAGCGCATCGTGGAGTCCATCCTGGAGACCGCCAGCGCCGACGACTTTATCGAGTCACTCGCCTCGCTCATCAAGCGCTTGGCCGTCGACCACCTGCACCTGGTGGGCGATATCTTCGACCGCGGCGGCGGCGCTGCCAAGATTATGGACCGCCTGCTCACCTACCATTCGCTCGACATCCAGTGGGGCAACCACGACCTGCTATGGATGGGCGCTGCGGCCGGTGAGCCCGCCTGCATCGCCACGGTGCTGCGCAACAACCTGCGTTACGACAATTACGAGATCCTCGAGAACGACTACGGCATCTCGCTGCGTGAGCTTGTCGCCTTTGCCGATGCCACCTACACCGCCGGTGAGTCCATCACCCCGCTGATCAAGGCCATCAATGTGCTGCTCTTTAAGCTCGAGGGCCAGATTATCCAGCGCCACCCCGAGTTCGATATGACCGACCGTCTGTTACTCGACAAGATCGAGCACGACACCGGCACGGTCACGCTCGCCGACGGCAGCGTATGGCCGCTCACGACCAACGACTTCCCCACCGTCGATCCGGCGGACCCCTATACGCTCACGTCTCAGGAGCAGCACATCATCGACAAGCTCGTGTCCGAGTTTGTCACCGCCGATCACCTGCATCGCCATATCGATTTCCTCTATTCCCACGGCTCGATGTACAAGGTCGCCAACGGCAACCTGCTCTTCCACGGCTGCGTTCCGCTCAACGAAGACGGCACCTTTAGCAGCATGAACTGCCTGGGCACCTGGCACGCCGGCCGCGATTATCTCGATTTTTGCGACCACATCGCCCGCCGCGCGTGGCGCGTGGGCGACCGCGATGCCCTCGACTGGATGTGGTACCTGTGGATTGGCTTCAATTCACCCGCCAGCGGACGCCTGGTGCGTACCTTTGAGCGCGCCTATATCGCCGATAAGAGCACCTGGGTCGAGCCGATGGACCCGTACTTTACGCTTACCAAGTCGCCCTCGGTCTGCGACGACATCATGCGCGAGTTTGGCGTCGCGCCCATGGCATGTTCGCCGACCGGCCACATCATCAACGGCCACACGCCCGTTAAAACCACCAAGGGCGAGCAGCCCATCCGCGCCAACGGCAAGCTGCTGGTCATCGATGGCGGCTTCTGCCGCGCTTACCATCCCAAGACGGGTATCGCCGGCTATACGCTCATCTCGAGCTCGCGCGGCTGCCGCCTCAAGTCGCACCGGGCCTTTACGACGGTTGCCGAGGCACTCACGCGCAACGTGGACATCGAGAGCGAGACCAACCGTTTTGACCAAGCGGACCGTCGCCGCATGGTGAGCGACACCGATACTGGCGCCAAAATTCGCAGCCAGATCCAGGACCTGCGCCAGCTGCTCGATGCATATAGAAACGGTGCTATCGAAGAGCGCGTCTAGCCCCACCCGCGGGGATTGGCTAAACTTGCTGAGTTTGTCATCCCCATGGCGTCCCCGCGCCACCCTAAGGCAGGTACCATGCAAAAGCTCCTTGCGCAGATCATGAAATTTGGCGTCGTCGGTGTCATTGCCACGGTTATCGACTTTGGCATTATGAATCTGCTCCACTACGGTCTGGGCCTCAACATCCTAATCGCCAACACCAGCGGCTTTATCATCTCACTCATCTTTAACTACCTCGCAAGCATGAAGTACGTGTTTGCGCACAAGGAAGGCATGAGCCGCCGCCGCGAGTTCATCATCTTTGTCGTGCTGTCCGTGATCGGTTTGGTGCTCAACGACGGCATCGTGCTGGCGCTCAACGCCGGCCTGGGACTCGAGGCCAATATCGCCAAGATCTGCGCCACCGCGCTTGTCATGGTCTACAACTTTGTGACCCGAAAAATCTTCCTGGAGGGCGACGAGACAAAATAGCTCGAAACCCCTGCAGCATTACGGCGCCCACGGACGACGCGCACTCAGCGCAGTATCGTCCGTGGGTGTCGCTCGTTTACGGGCAAATTTTCAACGTTTGCGGATTAGCTCTTGAAAATTTGGCGAGTTCATATAGTTCTTGGCAAAGACCTTACGTTTCCCTTGTAAAAGCTCTAAAGTATCCTCTGCTCGATTCATCAACGCATTGGATGTGATTACGTGCGCAAGGCGCTGGCACAACCTCATACCAAGCAGTTCCTCAAGTTTGCTGTCGTGGGTCTTATCTCCTTTGGCATCGACTGGGGCATGCTCATTGCGCTCGTCGAGCTGTTCCACCTCGACTTTTTGATGAGCACCACGGTTTCGTTTATCACGTCCGTCGTGGTCAACTACTGGCTCAGCATGAAGTACGTGTTCGACCACCGCGAAGGCATGAGCCGCAAGCGCGAGTTCACGATCTTCACCATCCTGTCGGTGATCGGCCTGGGCCTCAACGACCTGTACATGTTTGTGGGCGTCACGTTTTTGAGCATCGGCTACCAGGCCATGAAGGCCATCGCCACGTTCCTCGTCACCTGGTACAACTACTTCAGCCGCCGCTTCTTCCTCGAGGGCGCACGGTCGTAGTCGATTCACTATTTGCTTGAATGTATAACCGGTTGGAATTCCCGTTCCAACCGGTTTTTTGTTTGCCGAGAGACCCGGCGACCCAGTCCCATTCGCATGAAAAACGGGCGGTCCGGATGTTGGTCCGAACCGCCCGTCTGGCGCGCTATGTCGAGGCCTCTAGCCCGTTACGTAATACCAAACGACGTTGTCACCATTGGAGAGAACGTAGTTACTGCAGGCCGTCATGGGCGTTGTGCCGTTGACGGAGTACATCCAGCCGCTCGTGCCGCCGTACTGTTTCTCGGCCAAACCACCAATCGCAGAAACATACGTGCCGTACGACGAGCCATGTGCGTTGACAGAAAGGCCCAGCGCGCACAGGGCATCGTAGACGGTAGCGCCTTCGTTAAAGGTAAAGGTGCCATCAGAGGACACAGGATTGCCCACAGAGCTCGATGTGACCGAAACCGTCACCGTAACGTAGTTGGACTCCTGTGAGCCGCTTTGGCTGCCCGAGGAGGCGTTTCCACCATTAGGGGATGAGGTTCCATCAGACGACTGGCCACCGCCCGAAGAAGCACCGCCAGACGCATTGGAAGTATCACCGGCTCCCGTATTTTGGGCAGCGGATTTATCGCCAGACCTCTTGCTGTCCTGGCCATCGGACTTCTTGCTATCCGAGCTTTTGTCCGATTCCTTGTGCGAAGACTCGGAATCATCCTTGGCGTCGTTCGAGCCCTTGGACTCATCTTTTGCAGCATCCGAAGATTTGGAATCCTTGGAACTGGCCTCGCCCGAAGCGG
>CABTZA010000053.1 GCA_902489225.1 uncultured Collinsella sp. | reverse complement strand
TCACTATTCTGCGTGCCACTACGCTGGCGACCCCGAGTTCCTCAAGAACGCTCCTGTGACGTCCCGTACGCGCAAGGATGCCAAGAAGGGAGGCGAGGCGTAATGGCAGATACCAACGAGCGTACTCCGCTGCTGAAGGTCGAGCACCTCTCTAAGGAGTTCCCCGCTGAGTCCGGCATGTTCGCCAAGCGCTTCTCCAAGCGTGTCGTCTCTGCTGTAAATGACATCTCTTTTGAGATTTATCCTGGCGAGACCTTCGGTCTGGTTGGCGAGTCTGGTTGCGGTAAGTCCACCACGGGCCGTACTATCATGCGCCTGACCAAGCCGACCGCCGGTAAGGTGTTCTTCCAGGGTAAAGATGTTGCCGAGATGAGCAAGCATGAGATCAAGGACATGCGTCGCGAGATGCAGTTTATCTTCCAAGATCCTTATGCTTCGCTCAACCCTCGTATGACCATCGGTGAGATCGTCTCCGAGCCCATGACCATTCACGGCGTGGGCACCAAGGAGGAACGCATTGAGCGCGTCCGCGAGCTTCTCGACGTTGTCGGACTGAACCCCGAGCACATCAACCGTTATCCTCATGAGTTCTCCGGCGGTCAGCGTCAGCGTGTCGGTATCGCCCGCGCTTTTGCGCTGAAGCCCAAGCTGATCATCTGCGACGAGCCGGTCTCCGCTCTGGATGTTTCCATTCAGGCCCAGGTTCTGAACCTGCTCAAGGAACTTCAGGACAAGTTCGGTACCGCGTATCTGTTTATCGCTCACGACCTGTCCGTCGTGCAGCACATTTCCGATCGCGTTGCCGTTATGTATCTGGGTAAGATGGTTGAGGTTTCGGACTGGAAGACGCTCTATAGCGAGCCTCACCATCCGTACACGCAGTCGCTGCTGTCTGCCGTGCCGGTTCCCGATCCGGATATCCAGAAGACCCGTAAGCGCATCATCCTCGCCGGCGATCCGCCGTCACCGCTGGATCCGCCGACCGGCTGCCGTTTCCACACGCGCTGCCCGATCGCGCAGGGTATCTGCTCCGAGAAGCTTCCCGAGTTTAAGGAAGTCGCACCGGGTCACTGCTGCGCCTGCCACTTCGCGGAGCCGTTCCCAATCAAGGAATCGCACATCGACCTGTAGTCGGTTGTTTTCGTCCGGGCCCGTGCTGGACTTAGTTTTCAGAACGTCCTCGACCATGGAAACCCCCTTATCCTGCTCCTTCGGAGCTGCGGATAAGGGGGTTTCCTGGTCTGCGGAATGTTCTGAAAACTAAGTCCAGCACGGGCCCTGCGGTAACTCGGCAGGGGTGTGCGATTCCCTGATCGCTCACTTAATCTAATGGGAAAGATAGTGAGGCCGGAGCTTTAGCTCCGGCCTCCTTATATAAGGGCTCGGCAAAGCCGAGCCAACAAATTTGTATCAGCCCCCAGAACATGTTTGAGAACGGTGCCTGGAGTACGTGGACGTAGGCCCCGAATCGGTGTTGCCTCCCGGCGCATTCCGCAGGGGGAGCGATATTTTGCAGCACGAAGTGCGTAGCAAAATATCGCTCATGCCCGAGGACGCGCCGGGAGGCAACACCGATACGGGGCCGGACATATAGATCTACCTGCGCATTTACAAATTCGTAAACTTTTTTGAAAAAAGTGCTTGCACAGTTCTCGAATCATAGGTTATTATCTTCCTCGTTGAACGCGCGGGTCCAACAAAACGAACCGTGAATCAACAACATAGCATGTCGGAGTGGCGGAATTGGCAGACGCGCTAGCTTGAGGTGCTAGTGACCGCTTTTTGGTCATGCGGGTTCAAGTCCCGCCTCCGACACCATCGCATTTGAGAAGCCTCTTCGGAGGCTTTTTTGTTACCGATAGACGGTGGGGTCCACGATGGAAACGCTTGAACGCAACGAGTGGGCAGACGTTGCCCAACTAGTCGAGATCACGAGCGATGCTGTCATCATCTGCGAGCTCGACGGAACCATTCTGCATGTGAATAATCGCTTAGTTGGTTTGATGTGCGAGGAACGCGCCGACGTCATTGGTGGAGATGTTAAAGACGTCCTGTACTCGTCCGCTTTTGAACGTGCGACGGAACATCGTCTGCCATTTGAAACTGATGGCTCCGAGAACGAACTGATGCTCAAGCTGAGTGACGGCTCCTTTATCCCCGTCTTGGTTCGTGCGGGCTCCGTAACGCCTCCACGCATCTTTGGGCGCCGCGCGCCACGTGTCCTGGTGGCGCTCCATAGCATCGAAGAACAGTATTCGCACGACCGTCAGCTCAAGCGTGCTCTTTCGGAGCTTAGAGTGGCTAACAAGCGCCTCTCTGGCACGCTCTCGGTCATTATGAGTACCGTGGGCTCCGATGAGCTGCCCAGCCTACTTGATACCGTTTTGAACCAGCTTGTAGGAACGCTCGATGCTTCGGGTGCTGCTATCTATTTTTCTGAGAGTGGCGGTTTTAAACTTCGCGGTGTTTCCAAGGAGCTGTACGACAGCTACCTGCCTGAGTTTTTGCCGTATGGCGCTGGCATTCCGACGTATGTTCTTCGTGAGTCGCGTGCCTGTCGCTTATCGATTCAACAGGACCTTGAGGGTGATAAGGCCGCCTCCGGTATGTTCATGGACTTGGACAATCGTTCTAAGCACCTGTTGCGCATGCAGGATATGCCTCCGTACCGCAGCGAGATCTGTCTTCCCGTTTTTTACGGTACGCAGATCCTTGGCGTGCTGGAAGTTGGTTGGAAACGCCCTCAGGCACCGCTCGCCTATGACGTTAATGTGCTCGAGGTCATTTGCGATTACCTGTCTATCCAGCTGGTCGGTATGGCATCGAGCCTTCGCTCCCGTCGCACGGCCGAGCTTGGCCGCTCGCTCAATGTCTTGCGTGATGAGTTGTTTACCTTTCTAGACGATTCTGCCGCGGCTACCCAGGCGGTATCGTCCGAGATCTGCAATATGCTTAACTGCCATTTTTGCCCTGTTGAGTATGACGCCAGTCTGGATTCCTACGTCATAGATTTTGAAGGCGGCAGTCGCGTTGCCTTGCCGGACGACCCTGAGAAGCTTTTCTTTTCCACGACGGCGCCGGCGGCACGTCTGGGGGCTGGACCTGATGGCTTTGAGGCATCTGTTTTGGGCGGCACGAGTGCCGAGGACCTTAAACACGTCCGTATAACTCGCGTTGACGAATCGATGCCTATGGGAGGCTGGCTTAGGGCGCATGGTCTGCCTTGTCAAGGTCTCTACGTCGACTCCGGCATCGAGGCGGGGCGCCCGCGCTCTGAGGGTGATGGCAAGCACAGTAACGACGCGATTGTTCCTGCTTCTGTTGCGAAGAGTCCGACGACGCGCGCGCTGCTGCTTCGTGATGGTAGCCAAGAGTCGATTGATGACCTTGAATATGACTACTTGGTGCACTTAGCGCATGACTTTGAACTGATCTACGAGGGCGAATCTCAAAAGCGCGAGGAGCGCCATATTGCTCAGACCCTTCAGATCGGCATGAGAAATTCCCTGGGGGATGTTCCGGGTATCGCAACCGATTCGGTGTACCTGTCGGCCACGAACTCGGCGTTGGTCGGCGGCGATTTCTATACGCTCATCCGTCTTCCCGACGACTGCGCCGTCATGATTCTGGGTGATGTGTCTGGCAAAGGCATTGAGGCCGCATCGATGTCTGCGTTCGTCAAGACGGCCCTGACGGCATATGCCTGGGAGGGCGCTGGACCGGCCCGCATGGCACGCTCCCTTAACAGCATGCTCATGGGCTTCTCGAGGGTCGAGACGTTCGTGACGGCCTTTATCGCCAAGATTGACCTTAAAGCCGGACGCGCAACGTATTGTTCGGCGGGCCATCCTCCGACCATGGTCATCAGGCCAGAGTCGATGCCGCTGGGTGGTGGCGAGGCCCGTGGGGGAGAGGTCGAGCTGCTTGGATGCCAATCGGGCGTAATCGGTGCCTTTGAGAGCATGGTGTACGAGACAGGCGTGTTTACGTTCGCTCCTGGCGACATGCTCTTCATGTATACGGATGGAACGATTGAGGCCCGCGACCGCACCGGAGCGTTCTTTGGCGAGCAGCGTTTGCGCGATCTTCTGCTTTCTGTTTCGGGGGAGGGCGTGTCGGGCATTTGCGGCAAGGTCTTGGGCGAGCTTGACCGATTTACCGAATCGGCGCTGGACGATGACATTGCATTGGTGTCCCTTGAGTTTTTACGGGGTCGTTCATAGACGACGCTGGGCGGGCTAAATCCGTACGGTTGGGGAAACGAATGCATTGAGTGGGCTTTTTTGGGGAACCATGGTCGTATGAATGAGTGGAATGACATAGCGGTTTTGACGCCACCAGGCGATATCGACATCGCCACGGTGCCTGCGCTGCGTCGGCGGTTGGATGCTTTGATTGGCCGCGGCGTGCGTCGTGTTGTCATCAACTGTCAGGCTGTTAGCTTTATCGATTCGACGGGCTTGGCATTCCTGCTTACGCGCGCTCGTGAGCTCATGAGGCGAGAAGGCCTGCTTTCGCTCGTCAATGCATCAGGTGAAGTTGTTCGCTTTTTGGAGATTGCTCGTCTTGTCGATATCCTTCATGTCGCGGGGCCGGCACGGGAGTCTATTCCCGCCATTCCGGTGGGGGAGCTGCCTCGCTGGAGTAAGAGCGTCGAGGTCCGTCAGGGTATCGAGAATCTTCCATACTACCGACATCGCATCGCCGAACTCCTTGAATCGCTTCCGTTGCGCCGTGACGAGCGCTACGATGTCGCATTGGCGTCGGGGGAGGCGCTGGGTAATGCCTATGACCATGCGGGCGGTATCGGGTGCGTCCTGACGGTTCAGGCCTATGGCGATCGCGTTGTGGTTGAGGTGCTTGATCGAGGTGCCGGCTATTCTATCGATGAAACGAGCGAACCGGTCGCATCCGAGGAACGCGGTCGTGGCATCAAGCTTATGCGTATGCTCGTCGATAACGTGGAGGTTGCTCGTCGTACGGACGGCGCCGGCACGCGCGTGCAGATGGTGAAGCTGTTTAGCGGAGCGCTGGAATCGTGTGCCTAGCCAATCGCTTTAGCGCGTTTAGCTACTAAGAACATGCGGCAGACAAGTTTTTTGAAAAAAGTACTTGCGTCTTTTGGACAACTCGCGTAAATTAATAACCCGCAAGCGGACATGGCTCAGTTGGTAGAGCACAACCTTGCCAAGGTTGGGGTCGCGGGTTCGAGCCCCGTTGTCCGCTCCATTGCATTTCCGGACCGTTTAGGCGGTCCTTTTTCGGCGAAGTGGCCAAGTGGTAAGGCAGAGGCCTGCAAAGCCTTTACCCCCGGTTCGAATCCGGGCTTCGCCTCCAGGCAACATCCGGGCGCTCCGGCGCCCGTTTTGTTTTACATATGCGGACATGGCTCAGTTGGTAGAGCACAACCTTGCCAAGGTTGGGGTCGCGGGTTCGAGCCCCGTTGTCCGCTCCAAGCACAACAGCCCGACTACTACGGTAGCCGGGCTTTTTCGTATCCATCGCCTGGGCTCGAACCCGAGAGGGAGCGAGCGTTAAGCAAACGCGGAGCGTTTGTAGCGAGCTGGCGAGGTCGCCGGCAGGCGGCCGAAGCCGGTGCGGATCCGCGAAGCGGATACGCAGACGCCCCGTTGTCCGCTCCAAACGCAACAGCCCGACTACTACGGTAGCCGGGCTTTTTTTGTACCTATCTCCTAGGCTCGAACCCGAGAGGGAGCGAGCGTTTTGGGGCGTGGCTGTGGCGTTGTTTGCCGCGAATGTCCGCTTTGGGCGTATCATCGTGGGCATCTCGCATAACCTCGTTGCAAGGGAGATACGCCCCATGGCTACAGAAAAGTCTTCTTCGCGCTCATGGATGTCCGATGCCGCGATCTATCAGATCTACCCGCGCTCGTTTAAGGATTCGACTGGTTCGGGTCTGGGCGATATCGCGGGCATTACCCAGCAGATGGACTATCTTGAGCGGCTGGGTATCGAGGCCATCTGGCTGAGCCCGTTTTACCCTTCGCCTCTTGTCGATGGCGGCTATGATGTGGCGGACTACTGCGATGTCGACCCACGTCTCGGCTCGCTTGACGACTTCGATGACATGATCGCTGCGGCTCACGCGCGCGGCATCAAGGTCATCGTCGACATCGTGCCCAACCATTCATCCAACCAGCACCCCTGGTTCAAAGCCGCTCTTGCCGCCGGCCCCGGATCGCCCGAACGCGCCCGTTATATCTTCCGCGATGGTCGCGGCGAGCACGGCGAGCTGCCTCCCACCAATTGGAATGCCAACTTTGGCGGCCCCGCATGGACGCGTGTTGCGGACGGTCAGTGGTATCTGCACATGTTTACGCCCGAGCAGCCGGACTTTGACTGGTCATGCCCTGAGGTTCACGCGCTCTTTTGCGACGTCCTGGCGTTTTGGAGCGATCGAGGCGTCGACGGCTTTCGCATTGATGTGGCGCAGGGTCTCGCCAAGGATCTCGACCGCGATGACCTCGACCGGTGGCATCTCGCCGAGGGCGATGACATGGTTGACGACGGCACCCATCCGCTGTGGGACCGCAATGAGGTCCACGAGATCTATCGCGAGTGGCGCCGCGTGTTCGACCGCTATAATCCGCCGCGCAGTGCCGTTGCCGAGGCGTGGGTGCTGCCCGAGCGCCAGTATCTCTACGCGCGTCCCAGCGAGCTTGGCCAGACATTCAACTTTGAGTTTGCCAAGGCCACTTGGACCTATGATGACATGCACACTGCAATCGAGAAGGGCTTGAAGGCAGCCGTCGAATCCGATTCCGCCTCGACCTGGGTACTCTCCAACCACGACGTGCCGCGCGTGGCGACACGCTATGCCCTGCCGCAAATCAAGGCGACGCGCTACCACCAGATTGCGCTCGACTGGCTCTTGCGCGACGGGTCGTCTTATGACGAGGACCGTGAACTCGGCGAGCGCCGCGCGCGGGCGGCCCTTTTGCTTGAGCTGGCGCTTCCGGGCTCGGCATACGTGTATCAGGGTGAGGAGCTCGGCCTTTTTGAGGTGGCTGATATCCCGTGGGCTGCACTCGAAGACCCTACTGCGACCAATACGCACGGACCGAAGCGTGAGAAGGGGCGCGACGGCTGTCGTGTGCCCCTGCCGTGGGTGGCGGCGGACGATCCCGCGCATGGCGGATCGTTTGGGTTTTCGCCGGCAGACGCCGATGCGGCGCCCCATCTGCCGCAGCCTGCATGGTTTTCCGATTATGCTGCCGATAGGGAAGAAGTGGACCCGACATCGATGCTTGCGCTCTATCGTGACGCCCTCTGGCTGCGGCGCAAGCTGCGCGGGTGCGCCAACGATCTTGCGTGGCTCGATCTTGACGGGCGCACCGGTCTTGCGGATGGTGCCGAGGGCGCTGAGGGCGGCGTCATCGCCTATCGCCGCGATAACGGCTGGGCGTGTGTGACGAACTTCGGTGCAGCACCCGTGGAGCTGCCGGCGGGCAGGGTCCTGCTCACCTCATCACCGCTTACAGACGGCAGGCTCGCGCAGGACAGCTCTGCCTGGATCATGCTCGGTGAGATGTAGGGGCATCTCGCTGCGAGCCTGCGTTTGTTCGCGCCTTTCGTGACGACTGATGCCCTCGCGAGAGCGTCGCAAAACTTTTCAAAAAAAGTTCTTGCATAGGATGCGGGCATCACGTAAGATTAATCCTCGTAAGCGGACATGGCTCAGTTGGTAGAGCACAACCTTGCCAAGGTTGGGGTCGCGGGTTCGAGCCCCGTTGTCCGCTCCATTTGGGCGTTTAGCTCAGGGGGAGAGCGCTTCCCTGACACGGAAGAGGTCAGAAGTTCAAATCTTCTAACGCCCACCAAATGTTCGCAGCTCAGAGGCTATGTCCTCTGAGCTGTTTTGTTTTGCTACCAAGCACGCCGCCAAATATGCCAGCAAATATTGATCCAAGGTCCCCGTAGAGGTGCCGGCAGGTTGCATACGTCCTGGCCGACCGTGACCGCAACATGTTGGTCAAGCATAATCTTTTGGATTCTTTTGGCGTGAGCGGCTTGGTTTTGGTAGGATTTGTCAGCGGCTTGACTAAGGGGGTTTTATAACTGCCATGCAGGTAGCCGTGTTGGTAACGTTTTACCGACTTGCCAAGAACCCCTCATAATTAATGCGTCTGCAAAATGACTAATTGCTTTGACCTGCTGAAACACTATATGTTGTGTTTGACCTAAAAAAAGAATACAGGATATAGATGCCTCTTTGTCGTATGATAGATGGCGGACAGAGAACGAGGACCTTATTCGCCCCATTTGGATGGATCTTCGAGCCCCTTGATTGGCTGCGAGGATTGCCCGCATGAGGGCCTATGGTTTTCGAAAACACAGATTGCGCGACGGCGCCGCAAGACAGGGGCAAGCCCTGCCGGGCATCGTTTGGCTCTGAAGCGCAATACGATTTCGACGCGAAAGAGGCAAGAGGATGAAGATCATCAAGCGCAGCGGCACCGAGGTTGTCTTTGACATCGATAAGATTGTCAATGCCATCCGCGCCGCAAACTTGGAGGTCGAGGAGAGCTCTCGTCTTACCGACCGCCAGGTGGTTTACGCGGCACAAAACGTCGCCGAGGCATGCGAGAACGCGGGTCACACCGTGTCGGTCGAGGAGATCCAGGATCTGGTCGAGGACGAGATCATGCGTCTCGACTGCTACGAGGTCGCTCGCCATTACATCATCTATCGCTATGTTCAGAGCCTGAAGCGCCAGAAGAACACGACCGACGACAAGATCCTGTCGCTGATTGAGTGCAACAACGAAGAGGTCAAGCAGGAGAACTCCAACAAGAACCCGACCGTCAATTCCGTTCAGCGTGACTACATGGCCGGCGAGATCTCCAAGGACCTGACTCAGCGTGTGCTGCTGCCCCAGGAGATTGTGGATGCTCACAATGAGGGCCTGATTCACTTCCATGATTCGGACTACTTTGCCCAGCACATGCATAACTGCGACCTGGTGAACCTGGAGGATATGCTCCAGAACGGTACTGTTATTTCGGGCACGCTGATCGAGAAGCCGCACAGCTTCTCGACTGCCTGCAACATCGCGACGCAGATTATCGCTCAGGTTGCTTCCTCCCAGTACGGTGGCCAGTCGATTTCGCTGACCCATCTTGCCCCGTTCGTCGAGGTGAGCCGTCAAAAGATTCGCGGCGAGGTCGCCCGCGAGCTCGAGGAGCTCGGCGTTTCCGCATCTCCCGAAAAGGTCCGCGAGGTTGTTGAGGACCGCCTGCGTGACGAGATCCGTCGCGGCGTTCAGACGATTCAGTATCAGGTCGTGACCCTTATGACCACGAATGGCCAGGCGCCGTTCGTGACGGTCTTTATGTACCTCAATGAGGCCCGTACGCCCCAGGAGAAGCATGACCTTGCCATGATTGTGGAGGAGACGCTTCGTCAGCGCTATGAGGGCGTTAAGAACGAAGCCGGCGTGTGGATCACCCCGGCGTTCCCCAAGCTCATCTACGTGCTCGAGGACGATAACGTTCACGAGGATTCCCCGTACTTCTACCTGACTCAGCTGGCTGCCAAGTGCACCGCCAAGCGCATGGTGCCCGACTACATCTCCGAGAAGAAGATGCGTGAGCTCAAGCTGTCGAAGGGCGAGACCGCGGGCAACGGCGACTGCTATACCTGCATGGGTTGCCGCAGCTTCCTGACGCCCGACCGCTCCGGTAACGGATTTAACAACGTGGCCAACGCGCTGAACTATGACCCGAACAAGCCCAAGTACTACGGTCGCTTTAACCAGGGCGTTGTGACCATCAACCTGCCCGATGTCGCGCTGAGCTCGCATCAGGACATGGATAAGTTCTGGAAGATCTTCGACGAGCGCCTTGAGCTGTGCCACCGCGCCTTGCTGTGCCGTCATGAGCGTCTGATGGGTACGCTTTCTGACGCCGCACCGATTCTTTGGCAGTACGGTGCCCTCGCCCGTCTGAAGAAGGGCGAGACGATCGACAAGCTGCTCGTGGGCGGTTACTCCACCATTAGTCTGGGTTATGCCGGCCTGTATGAGTGCGTCAAGTACATGACGGGCCACAGTCACACCGAGAAGGAAGGCACGCCCTTTGCCATGGCCGTCATGCAGCGCATGAACGACAAGTGCGCCGAGTGGAAGGCTGCGAGCGACATCGATTTCTCGCTGTACGGCACGCCGTTGGAGTCGACGACCTACAAGTTCGCCAAGTGCCTGCAGCGTCGTTTTGGCATCATTCCGGGCGTGACGGACAAGGGCTACATCACCAACAGCTACCACGTCCACGTGTCCGAGGAGATCGACGCATTCGACAAGCTCAAGTTCGAGGGTATGTTCCAGCAGCTTTCGCCGGGCGGTGCCATCTCCTACGTCGAGGTTCCCAACATGCAGGACAACCTCAAGGCTGTCATTCGCGTGATGCAGTACATCTACGACAACATCATGTACGCCGAGCTCAACACCAAGAGCGACTACTGCCAGGTGTGCGGCTACGATGGCGAGATTAAGATTGTCGAGGACGATGGCAAGCTGGTGTGGGAGTGCCCCAATTGCGGCAATCGTGACCAGGAGAAGATGAACGTCGCCCGTCGTACGTGCGGCTACATCGGTACCCAATTCTGGAACCAGGGCCGAACCGAGGAGATCCGCGACCGCGTGCTGCATCTCTAATAACCATCCCAGGCTGCCCCGTAGCGAGGCCCCGGACCTTTACTCGCTATTTCGAACAGTCCTGGCTCACGACGGAGGCGCCACTGGCGCCTCCTGTTCGCGCGGAACTCATAT